>JANTFO010000012.1 GCA_024763365.1 Flavobacteriaceae bacterium | reverse complement strand
GTTTTATATTTCAGTTCTCTTTTGATGATTTTGGTCATTAAGGGTAATTTTATCCAAACAGGAAGTATGATTGAAAAAAACCATAGAAATGGATTTACGACGATTACCTCATCTTTTTTTAAAAGCCTATTGATTGAATATCGTGCTACTCTATCAGGTTTTAATATAGAGAGTTTACCGATAAAACCTTGCTTTTCAATTCTAGATGATATTTCGTCGTTTGTAGCCATAGCACCCGGATTCATAACACTTACAGATATATTGGTGTTTTTTAATTCCGCATTCAAGCCTCTGCTAAATGATTGAATAAAGGCTTTGGACGCCGGATAAACCGTTTTGAATCCTACAGGGGTATAGGCAGCGATGCTTGAAATATTAAGTATATATGATTGTTTTTGGCCTTTAAGGTTTTTTAATAATTGATGTGTCAGTAAGGCAGTCGCCTTAACATTTACTTGAATGATACGGTCAATATATTTATAATTAACCTCCTCAAAAGATTGTGTACCACCAATTCCGGCATTATTAATCAGTAAGTTAACATCAAAATGTTCATTTACCCATTTGGAGAAATCTAATATGTTTTGATCGGAAGAAAAATCGGTTTCATAATAGTAAGAAACGACATTATTTTCTTTAGAAATCCGATCTGATAGGTTTTTAAGATTTTGTCCGGGTAGACTTACTAATATTAGGTTTTTTTTTCTTTTTGCCAGTTCCTCTGCATAAGCTTTACCCAAGCCTTGGCTAGCACCTGTTATTAAAGCATATTGATTATTCATGGTTTATCACTAATTAATTGTACTGCCTCTTGCAGACAGATTGTAAATAATTACGCCAAAAGTAAAAGGTTAGTTAGTGATTAAAGTTCATTCAGATAAATGAGAACATCTAGTTTATATGTCAGATATTCAGTAGTTTAAAAAACAGAATGGTTCGGATTTATAAATCCGAACCATTCTTTTTGAAGTCGGTGGGCGTTAAACCGGTTATTTTTTTGAACGTAGTATTAAAAGAAGTCTTTGAATTGAATCCGGCTTCATAGGCTATCCCAAGAATTGAATATTTTTTATAGGCTTTATCATGTAGTAGCTTTTTGGCTTTGTCTACTCTAAATTTGTTGATGAATTCATAAAAGTTTTTATTAAAGCCTGTATTGATCAAATATGATAATTGATGTGAGGTTAGATTAATTTTTTTGGCAAGTTTGCTCAAACTTATCTCGGGGTCAAGATAAAGTTCTTCTTTTAATAATATGTCGTGTAATTGAGTTTTAAGCTCAATGATTTTTTCATCTGAAATAATTTTATTTTTAAATTCTTCTTTATCAGTTTCTTCGTATATTGAAAAAACCTCAGCTCTTTCTTGAGAATCAATAGCGTATATTTCTTTTTGTTTTAAAGCATGGTAAGCCGTAAAAACCACGATTAAATAGATCAAAATATTCATGTATGAGTTAAGTGGAGCATCGTAGAAAACTACATTAAAAAAACTTATGGCTATTATAAGAAATACAAAAGACCATACTATTAGTTCTATCCAAATCAAGTCAATATCTTGTATACTGGAGGCATATTGCTTGATATTTTTTTTGTGTTTTCTAATATGTAATAATGATAGAAAAGTGAAAGCAAAACTATGGACCAACATCAAAGCCAATAAAACAGACTTTAGATCTTTTCCAAATAATTTACTAAAAATCAAAAAACTGAGATAAATAGTTGGTAAAATCAAATATAAAAAGCCTTTGTTTGTTAAATTAAAATCAGGGTTTGTGTAAAATCTTATACTTATATAAAATATGAGAGGAGTTAAAAATTGAAGGAATTTAAACAAAGTTATTGATTGTATGCTATAAGTCTTAATGTTGAGAATTAACAATATTTCCTCAATCCAAAACGAAGCCCATAAAAGTAAAAAGATACCAAACCAAAAATTAGCAGTATTATTAACCTTAAGCGGATTTGCGATTAATAAAATACTTAGCAGAATCAAAGAACCAAATATTAGTAACCCAAAGAAATTTGTGATCATGGTAATCAGGGAAGTTTTATCTCTTAGTTTAAAAACGGATTAGTGATGTATTAATATTAAAACGTCTTATTTGATTTTTATTGCAATTGTTTACAAAAGCAGGTAATTTAATAAATAAAATGTATTTATAAGGAGAACGTAAAATACTAAAGGACTATTAGACAGTTAAAAAAAATCACGTATTTTTGTCTCCAATTTAATTTTTATGAAATCATCATATTGAATTATCTTTCACCTGCCATTATAGGCAGGTAGGCATAAGGACAAGATTATGGTGGTGCACCCGAAACCTATTCGGGAATACCTTAAAAAAATAATAATATTATAAACGGATGAAACATAAGTTTCTTTTCTTTTTACTTGTTTTAGTTGCTTTTGCTTCCTGTGTACCTCATAAAAAAATTGTGTACATGCAAGGTGAAAGTCTATCTACCTCTGGCGTTCAGGAAATTTACAATTTAGATTACCGCCTTCAGGTTGATGATATCATCAAAGTTGATATCAAAGCGACGAATCAGGAATTGGTTCAGCTATTTCAAAGTAATCAATCGACTAATGTGCAACAAACTACCGGTGGAGGTTTATATTTTTCGGGCTACTCGGTGGATAAACAAGGTTTTATAGAACTCCCTTTTCTAGGTAAGATTAACGTCCTGGGATATACAACTGAAGAGGTAAGCCATAAAGTCAAGTCTCTTTTAAGTAGATATTTTAAGGATGTTTCTGAAATGTTTGTTTCCACAAAATTAGCCGGAATTCGGTATACGACCATAGGTGAGATCGGGTCGACCGGTACGAAAGTTTTATTCCAAAATTCAGTTAATATCATAGAAGCTGTTGCCAATGCCGGTGACATAACGCCTTTTGGTGATAAGACAAATGTTGAGATTATTAGAAAAAGTGGAGATGGTATTCAAAAGTTTAGGGTTGATTTAACCCAAATGGACTTGTTTAATTCTGAAGTATTTTACCTACAACCTAATGATATTATCAATGTACCGGCGCTACCTCAAAAGGCTTTGGGAAGTGGCGTTACCGGAACACAGACCCTTTCGGCTATATTATCAGTGATGTCTTTTATCAGTACAACATATCTATTAATCAACTTACTGAAATAATGGAAAACACCAATTTACCCTTTGATTTCAATGAGTTCTCAGCTTTGGATATCAAAGCTATACTGATCAAGATATTATCCTATTGGAAGTGGTTTTTGTTGAGTTTGATTTTGGCCTTTTTTATTGTAAAGTATGTCAATGCCTACCAACAACGCATTTATTCCCTAAATTCTTTAATTACTGTTAAGGACGAGCAGAACCCTATTTTTACGTCAAGTACCAACATTGCCTTTAATTGGGGAGGCCCCAGTGATAAGGTAGAAACCATTAAAACCATCTTAAAATCGCGTACCCATAATGAAAAAGTGGTTCAAGAAACCCAGTACTATGTGGATTATTTGGTTGAAGGAAAGTACAGGATGGAAGATGTGTATGGTAAAGTACCTTTTAAATTGGCAGTAGATACAACTACCTATCAATTACTAAACACCCTCATCGAACTAAAGTTTCTGTCTGAAGAAAAAGTACAAATACGTGTTGATTTTAACGAAAGTGAAGCCAAAACGCTAGAGCGCTATTCAGATGCTCATAAAAAACACTACGAAGTTATTCAAAATATATATGAGCAAGTTTTCCCTATCGGAAAAATAAATACCGATTTTTTAGGTATTGATCTCTCATTAACAGGCAACCCAAATTTAGATAAAACCTATTTTATCAAATTCAATGATTTTAATGCTACAGTATCAAAATATCGTGGGATAGATGTCAGTACAGCCAAAAAAGGAACATCGTTGATCAGTTTGGCACTTAACGGGCCTAATAAAAAAAGGTTGGTTGATTATTTGAACAGTACCGTCAAAGTTTTGGAGAAAGATCAGATAGCTGCCAAGATCAAATATGCTGTCAAAACCAAAAATTATATCGACACCTTATTTAATGATATGGCGTTGAATCTGAGTACTATTGAAAAAGACCTGGGTAATTATAAGGAAAAGCAAAACATCTATAACCTGTCAGCTGAGGGTTCAACCATCTTTAAGGATGTGATAGAACTGGACAATCAGCAGCAACATTTGCAAGACAGACTGGACTATTTCAATAGTTTGGAATCCTATTTAAAAAATAGAGAAACTTACGATTCCGGTTCTATTCCCGTTCCGGCCGTGATTGAGGTGGAGGATAGTAAGATTGCCTCAAGTATAGGTGCTTTGATCTCAAAAACCAAAGCCAAAGAAAACCTCCTCCAAAATGTCACAGAGGATTTCCCGGGCGTCAAGCAACTCTCTGCTGAGATCGAATTGGAAAGGAATGCCTTATATGAAAACATCAATATGCTACGGCTTGAAATTCAAAATAATCTCAACCGTGTCAATAAAAGATTAAGCGAGAATCAGTTTAAACTTAAGAAATTGCCAGTCAAAGAACAACAATTGTTGAGTTTTGAGAGAAAGTATGTCATTACAGAAAATAACTATAATTACCTCAAGCAAAAAAGCTATGAAGCCGGAACAGCGATAGCATCTAATGTGTCAGATATCAAAGTGATTGACAATGCTAAAGATATAGGGCAGGGGTTTATTAAACCCAATATCAAATTCAACCGTTTGATAGGTTTGGCTTTGGCTTTGGCGCTGCCACTTATCATCATTCTGTTATTAGAGTTTTTCAACAATAAAATTCACACTATTGAAGAAGTTGAGAAAAACTACAAAATCCCTATTCTTGGGGTAATCGGGACGAATACAGAGGAATCAAACCTCGTTATTTTTAATCAGCCCAAATCACCCATGGCGGAGTCCTATAGAGCCTTGCACTCCAATGTGCGCTTTCTGTTGAAAAGAGGTGCTAAGTCCAATGTGTTATTAGTAACTTCATCCATCAGTGGAGAAGGAAAAACCTTGACTGCCATGAACCTGGCTGGGGTATTTTCCATCAGTAACAAGAAAACGGTATTGGTAGGAGTAGATTTACGAAAACCCAAATTAGCTGAGGATTTCAATTTGAACAAAAATATAGGCTTAGTTCATTATTTGATAGGCAATAAAAAACCGGAGGAGATCATCCAACAAACCACTTATGACAACCTGGATGTGATCTTATCAGGCCCCGTGCCACCTAATCCCTTTGAATTATTGTTGAGTGAGGAAACCGGAAAACTGATTGAATATTTGAAAGAGCATTATGAATACATTATTCTGGATGCACCTCCTATAGGTGCGGTAGCTGATGCTCAGGAATTATTTCAGTATGCAGATACGGTATTGTATGTCGTCCGACAAGATTACACCGAGAAAGGTCAGTTGAAAATGATAGAGAACAAGTACAAGCGCAAGGAGATAGAAAATATCAGTTATGTGCTGAGTGATTTTACCTTCTCTAAACGTCACGGCTATGGTTACGGTTACGGAAGTTATGCATATGGTGGTTATGGCTATGGCTACTATGAGTCCGAGAAAAAACCTTTCTGGAAACGTTGGTTTAGCCGAAAATCTTAACCCGAAAAATTCATAATTTTTTCTTAGCTGAAAGTTATAAAGTTGAAAGGTAAAAGTTTACCCACCAGTGATAAGCAATAATAATAACCCAATTTGGGCTATTCAACAAAATTAAAGACAAAGCCTAACTTTATAAACTTTACACATTTAACTTTTTAACTCCGCATTATTCATGAATAATGTGGGTTAATAGTTGATCTCTTTCCCGTCAACAAATATTTTTTTGATCAAATTATTTCCAAATGAGTAGGGGATGAATGCATAAGAAGGAATCTCCTTGGTGAGGATGAAATTCGCTTTTTTACCTTTTGAAATAGACCCGTAGTTTTTTGATAAGCCTAAGGCATAGGCAGCATTGACAGTGGCGGCATTGATGGCTTCTTCAGGAGTCATTTTCATTTTGATACAAGCCGTAGCTACTACAAAATTCATATTACCGCTAGGCGACGAACCGGGATTGTAATCGGTTGCCAAAGCGATGGGCAAGCCGGCATCTATCATTTTTCGAGCCGGAGTATAGGGAATCCCCAAAAAGAAGGAACAACCCGGTAGAGCGACAGGCATGGTTCTAGAACCTTTTAATGCCTCCATATCTGCATCGGTCATTACTTCTAAATGATCTAGGCTTAGCGCCTTGTGTTTTACCCCCAAGGCCACTCCCCCAAAACTATTGAATTGGTTGACATGGATCTTAGGTGTCAATCCGTGTTTTTTGGCTGCTACCAGAATACGCTCTGTTTGTTCTAGGTCGAAATAGTTTTTTTCACAAAATACATCTACAAAGGCTGCCAGCTTTTCTTTTTCTATTTGAGGTAACATTTGCGTAATGATCTCTTGGATATAAGCATCGGGCTTGTTTAGATATTTTTTAGGAAAAGCATGCGCCCCCAGAAATGTGGCTATGATGGGAATAGGGTAGTGCTCGTTCAATCTTTTGATGACCCGGAGCATTTTTAATTCGTTTTCCGTGGATAGTCCATAACCCGATTTGATCTCCAAAGCACCAGTGCCCATCATGATCACCTCCTCCACACGTTTGGCAGCTTGCTCAAAAAGTTCATCCTCACCGGCCTGAGCGAGTTTCTCAGCAGAATTTAAAATACCCCCGCCTTTGGCAGCGATCTCTTCATAGCTTAAACCTTTGATTTTATCTACAAACTCTCCCTCGCGATGATCGGCATAAACTATATGCGTATGGCTGTCTATCCAGGTGGGTAAGATAATTTTACCTGAACAATCTATGACTTCATCAACTTTAATAGTGGGGCAAGATTCCATTTTTCCATAGTCAACAATAACATCGCCCTCAACAAACAAATAGGCTTCTTCGATAATCGGCAGATTTTGCATGTTTTTACCGGAGAGCATTTGTACCTCATTTTCTCTGACTTGCACCAGAGTTTTAATATTGGTAAATAGTGTTTTCATTGTTCTGAACTGATTTATATTAAGCACAAGTGGTGCAAATTTTAGGTATTCTTGATTTTTACCGGAAGTTACTTCAGGCTTCAGGCTTCAGGCTTCCAGCTTCCCACTTCCAGCTTCTCACAAAAATCTTATTTTTTTAATAAAATCATCACCCATTTTTTCATTGAGAATATTGATGATTTTGTCTTTGCCGTATTGCAGCTCTTCGCGCAAAACAGAAGAGTTTAAGAAAACCAATAATGTCTCTCCTTTTAATTCCAGCTTGTGAGTATAACTAAGCACGCCATTGCCCATCTCACTGGCCCAAGCTTCCTCTACCCGTAGCTGACTCAAACCTTTATTCAGGTTATTTTCATTGATAAACTCTTGCATGAGTTTATTGATAGGCTGGGCATCTTTATGTCGTTTGTCATTGCTCATGATAGCTTATATATTTTATAAGACTGGTTGACTCCTTTCACAATCTTTTCGGTACGTTCTTCATGTGTGTCACTGATAAAAATTTGTCCAAAATGGGCATCTTGGACCATTTTGATCAAACGAGAGACACGCTGGTCGTCCAATTTGTCAAAAATATCGTCTAGTAGTAAGATGGGTGTTCGTTCACTGGCTTTTTTGATGAGGTCAAACTGGGCTAATTTTATGGCGATTAAAAAAGATTTTTGTTGTCCCTGGCTGCCGAATTTTTTGATGGGGTACGCATCGATCATAAAATTCAAATCATCGCGGTGAATACCTGCACTGGTATATTGCAATACCCTATCTTTATCCAAATTTTCTTGTAGTTTTTCTGTTAAATCACTTTCAGAAAGCGTTGACTTGTATGACAGACTTACTATTTCATTGCCTTGAGAAATAGCCTTATAATGAGTCATAAAAACAGGGTTCAACGTATCAACAAATTGTTTTCTTTTTTCGTATATAGGTTTTGCCAGTTGGCTCATCTGTAGATTGTAAACGTTGAGGTTATCGGCATTGAAAGTGCGGTTTTTAGCAAAGTATTTTAAGAGTGCATTGCGTTGTGAGAGGACTTTGTGGTAATCGATCACATCTTTTAAGTAGGCCTTGTCCGATTGAGAGATTACGTGATTCATAAAACGCCGACGTGTTTCACTGCCTTCGGTGATTAAGTCTCTGTCTGTCGGAGAGATGATCACCAAAGGAATACTGCCTATATGCTCAGAAAACTTTTCGTATTCTTTTCCATTTTTTTTGAGGACCTTTTTCTGGCCTTTTTTAAAGCTGCAAACTATATTTTCTTCTTGCGCTTCATCAATGGCAAAATTCCCTTCAATCATAAAAAAAGGCTCCCCATGCTTGACATTTTGCGAAGTGATGGGGTTGAAATAGCTTTTGGTTTGCGAAAGGTGGTAGATGGCATCTAACACATTGGTTTTACCTACACCATTGTTCCCCACGAGGCAATTGATTTTTTGGTCGAAATCAAAATTCCGGGCGGTAAAATTCTTGTAGTTGATAAGTTGGATGCTTTTTAAATACATATAGGCAAAAATACGGGATAATTTTGTTTTGAAATATTTGTCTGTAAAAAATTCCTATCTTTGAATAGAATTGTAAAAAGGATGCTAGTTGCTAAGGAATAATATATTGAAGTTATAAGTAATATATATGTCATGGTGTATATACTAGTGTTGTAGCCAATTACAAATGAAAATTTACAGATAAAATACAGATACGTTTTGGATAATTGAATTTAGTTCTATAGATTTGCATTCAGATAATTTATAGATACATTATGGATAAATATATAAATAAACTTAATTTTGATTTTAAAACCAATCAAAAAGTTCTCAATTTAATTGGAAAAATAGACCTATATAAAGGAAAATGGAATGCAATTGAAAAACAAGAAAATATTTACCTCAAAGAACTTCGAAAAATTGCAACAGTTGAAAGTATTGGTTCATCAACAAGAATTGAAGGTGGAACACTTACAGACAATGAAATAAAAGAATTATTGAATAATGTAAAGATCACGGAATTAAAAACCAGAGATGAACAAGAAGTAATAGGATATTATGATACATTAGAAATAATTTATGAAAATTACGACACAATCCCACTATCTGAAAATTACATTAAACAATTACATCAAAATTTATTACGACATAGTTTAAAAGATAATAGACATAGGGGAGAATACAAATCATTATCGAATAAAGTAGTTGCCAACTATCCTGGTGGAATTCAAAAAGTGATTTTTAATACAACAGAAGTTCATTTAGTCCAAAATGAAATGAATGATTTGGTTAATTGGACAAATGAACAGTTAAAAAATAATGAAATTCATCCGCTAATAATTATTGGATTATTTATCTATGAGTTTTTATCCATTCATCCATTTCAAGACGGAAACGGACGACTTTCTCGTCTATTGACAACCTTATTATTGATGAAAAGTGATTATTTATTTATTCAATACGTTTCATTTGAGAATTTAATAGAACAATCAAAAAAGAAATATTACCAAGCCTTAATGGAAGGACAAAAAGATAGATATTCAGAAAATGAAAACACGTCAAAATGGTCGATATACTTCTTAGAAAAATTGAATATTTTAACACAAAAATTGGACGAAAAATATGATGTCTTTAAATCAAAAGGTGGCTATTTAAACGAAAGACAAAAAGAAATTCAACAATATATAACTAAAAATCAACCATTAAAAATATCAGATATTGCAAAAAAATTTAATAATACAAATATTCACACAATCAAAAAGGACTTACAGTATATGAAAAAAGAGAATATGATTGAAAGTATAGGACGTGGGAAAGGAACTGTATATGTTGAAAAAAAATCATAAACTGGCTACAACACCGTATAACCGATAATTGCTAACATTTTGTTCCATTAGAACATTTTTAGTAAAAATAATAATTGTATTTTTGAACAAACATTGTATTAAATAAGTCGCAACTACGGTTATACCAACCGTTGTGGTGCATTACTCACATCAGTATTCAATCGATTAATCTGATGCTAACGACAAAAAGAAAACAGAAAAAAATAGAAAAAAGAGTGACTTTGCGAAAAATATAAATAACTGAATTTAAATAAATATAAAAAGAGAAAAAATGAAACTAAAATTTAATTTAATAGCATTAACGTTGGTTCTAATATTCTTTGTGTCTTGTAGCAACAGCAACAAGAATGATAATAAAGGGACAAAAAATGATGAAACAGAACAATTAAAACACAATGATTCAAAAAAAGATTCTAAAAATGTACATTGGTCGCATCATAAAGGAGAAGACGGTCCAGAAAATTGGAAAAATCTTTGTGATGATTTTGCAGATTGTGGAGGCAATTCACAATCCCCGATAAATATTGATAATAATAGTATTTTTAAAGTGAATGATTTAGTTACAGCAGTGTTTAATTATGGAAAATCAAAAGTAAATATCATAAATAATGGTCATACAGTACAATTTAATATTGATGGAGAAAACAATGTAAATCTCAATGGCAAGAATTACAAACTCTTACAATTTCATTATCACGCTTTAAGTGAACATACTATCGATGGAAAGCATTTCCCGATAGAAGTACATTTTGTACACAAACATTCTGATACAGATTATGCAGTTATTGGGGTTATGTATGTTGAAGGAAAAGAAAACAAATTGTTAAAAAAATATTTAGATAAAATCCCAACAAGTAAAGGGGATTTTAAATCCAATGACACGATAGATATTCTTGAAATATTACCAGACAATAAAAGTTATTACTACTATAATGGATCATTGACAACACCACCTTGTACAGAAATTGTAAATTGGTATATTCTTAAAAATCCATTAGAAGCGTCGAAGGAACAAATTGAAAAATTCTCAGAAATTCTTCATAATAATTATAGACCTGTTCAACCGATAAACGGTAGAAAAGTAAAACAGTATCTGGAAAAATAATAACGACCCTGCTGCGCAAAGTCTCTGACTTTGAGCCATACTAAAACAACAAAACCGCTGTACAATTCCAATACCCGCCTGCCGGACGGGTTGTGGGACTTACTTTGAGCTTTTACACAAAAATATGTAGTTTTGTGTAAAACAAATATTTGATATGAAAGAAGGCTATATTATACGCGACCAAAGCAAAGCACATTTTATTACGGCAACTGTGCTTGATTGGATAGATGC
The DNA here is from genome assembly GCA_024763365.1 of Flavobacteriaceae bacterium. Classification (GTDB taxonomy): domain Bacteria; phylum Bacteroidota; class Bacteroidia; order Flavobacteriales; family Flavobacteriaceae; genus DQTL01. The sequence goes on along the minus strand of JANTFO010000012.1, from coordinate 25,813 downwards.
CTGCCTGCCGCAGGCTGGTTTTTAGTAGAAAAAATTATCGTGATTGTGTTATTGATAGCCTGAAATATTGTATTGAAAATAAAGGTATGATTCTTTATGGTTATGTAATTATGACTAATCATATTCATTTAATTATACAAGCTGAAAACAATAATTTATCAGATGTATTAAGGGATTTTAAGAAGTTTACTGCGAGAGTGATTTTAGAAAAAATACAATTTGAACCAGAAAGCAGGCGTGAGTGGATGCTTGAAAGGTTTCAAAAAGCTACAGAAACTCATAGTAGAAATAAGCAAAATCAATTTTGGCAATATGGAAACCATGCAGAAGAAATATTCAGCAATAAATTTATGTGGTCTAAGTTAGACTATTTACACTTGAATCCCGTTCGTGCCGGAATTGTTAATAAAGCACAAGATTATATCTATTCAAGTGCGAATAATTATATAAATGATACAGGTATTTTGGAAGTAACACTTGCTGCTAATCCGGTTGTCAATGTTTTAAAAGTTTCAAATGTGCATAGAAATATTGGATATGAATAGTGCTCAAAGTCAGAGACTTTGCGCAGCGGAGGAATATGATCCCTGTAAATTTATAAAAGACAAACGTAAGGACGCTTATACTAACCGTTGTACGCAAACTGAAAACTCTTATCTCAGATATGTAAATTAAGTTAATAACTTTTTACATTTATGTTGACAGTTACATTGTTTTTCTACTACTCAAAACAGTAATTTGTTAATTGTTGACCTCACGTTTTGTTAATTGTTCAACCTCACAATTGTTAATTGTTCAAATACAACGTTATTTATAAAAAGCTTAGTTAACAGGACTTAATAGTATATTTTTCCATACATTTGTTAAATGTTTTAAAAATTCAATGTTAAATAATGAAAGCTGAATTTACACATTATGATTTAAGTTTAATAACTCCCAAATTTGATTCTTCTATTACAGATTTAATTATAGAATTGGACTATTTGAGAAAAAAAGAACTAGGAGGAACAACTCACCCTAAAGTGTTTTTTCAACTAAAAAGTATATTCCATACTTTGGAAAGTATTGGTTCAGTTAGAATAGAAGGAAACAATACTACGATTACTGATTTCATAGAAAACAGGTCTAACGACAAAACTTCTAAGGACGAAAATATTTTAGAGATTGAGAACATTGAAGAATCTATGCGATTTATTGATGAAAACATAGATGATATTAATATTGATAGATTATTTACAAGCGAATTACATAAACATATCGTAAAAGGCTTAACTCCACCTCCAATCGGCGAAGGAGACAAAACTCCAGGAGTATACAGAACTCATGATGTTAAAATTTCAAAATCTACACACAAACCTCCTGCTCCTTTTCAAATAGAAGGTTATATGGATGAACTTTTTGCTTTTATCAATCAAGAACATTCTCCAAAATATGATTTATTAAAAACGGCAATTGCACATCATCGATTTGTTTGGATTCATCCTTTTGGAAATGCTAATGGAAGAACAGTTAGATTATTTACATACGCAATGCTTGTCAAACAAGGCTTTAATGTTAATCTTGGTCGAATTGTTAACCCTACAGCTGTATTTTGTAATGATAGAGATTTATATTATAAATATTTATCAAAGGCAGATAAAGGTAAAGCAAATGGAATTCTAGAATGGTCAGAATATGTTCTCAGTGGTTTAAAAAATGAAATTGAGAAAATAGATAGGCTTTTAAATTATGATTATTTAAGCAAACACATCTTAAATAAAGCACTCATATACTCTAGAAACACTGGTGAGATTACCGAAAATGAATATAAAATTTTAAAAACTACTATAGAAAAACAGGTAATGCAAGCCTCAGATTTAAAAAATATTTTTCCAAAAAAAATAAGTGCTGAAATCTCAAGAAACATAAGAAACCTTAGAGAAAAGAAACTTTTGACTCCCGAAAAAGAAAACACTAGAAAGTACACGATAAGTTTTGAGAATAAAAGTTATTTAAGGGGAATCATTAAAGCGCTAGATGAGAATGGTTTCTTACCTATTAAGAATGAATAGCCAGCGTACAACACCGGTAATCCTTGCACAAGCAGTAAAAAAGAATAATAAGCGATCATTTACATTCCTTTTACAACCAATTCACTTTTTATTTGTAAAATTGTAGTGGAGTTGTGCAACGGGTACAATGCCTAAAATCCATTGTGGCTATTTGCTTGCCTCTAAGTTCGTTTTGTATTTGTCTAATTTTATAACTTGATAAGTAATTGAATTATAAACCCTTACTAATCATGGCTGAACCCTAAGGTATTAGTAACAAGTAACAGAAATGGGAAAGACTAAAATTATTAAAAACAGAAAATATATTGCAATAAATTTTATCTTATTTGCTATACTCTATTTATCGGTAACTTTTAATAAAGAATTTATTCGCCCTGTTTATGGTCACGAACCGATTATTGGAATCATAACAGGAAGTTTCTCGAATTTTATGGCTGCTTATATTATCAGTCTTTTTCCTATGGCACCTTTATTGGCAAGAAACATAGAAATTAAAAAAGCTAGATTAATCATGTATGCTATTACAATACTTGTGTTTCTCATTTTGACAATAGAAGAAATAAAACCATTTGTAAGTGCGAGCAAAACATATGATCTATATGATATACTTGCCAGTGGATTGGGTTCCGTAATTGCGATAGTGACCTTTGAAGTTTTTATTATTAAAATTTTTAAGAAAAGAAAACCATAAAATGACTTTACTAAGCAAACGTGAATTAAGAGAAGTAAAAGGGTTTTCTGTATTAACCTAACAAAGATTTTCTTACTTGTTGCAAGGTGTCATCAACCTGGCTTAACAAACATGCTATTTATTTGCTATCTTAGTGCTCCTTGCAACAAAACCTTATATAAACGCGTTGTATCTAATTCCCTAAATCACGGATAACCGAGATTAATTTTTCATGTTTAGGTCAAAGAGAAAGTGAAAAAATCAGGGAAGATTGATAAATTTGAATAAAAAATAATCACCTGATAATCAATAATAAAAATTGATATTAGTCAGCATTAATAAAACAAATTGTGCTAAACAACAATTAAGTAAATAAAATTATATTTGATAAATATTATTATTGAATTTTGAATTGAAAAACTAAAACTATTAACGTATATGAATAAAATAGATCATTCGGCCAAAAAAATGGCTAAAAAAAAGTCTCATCCGTTTTGGCGATGGTTCTGGCTCACTTTTCTTGTAGTATCTCTTGCGTATGCGTGGTATTCATTTTATGCGCCTTCTAATGATATTGCTTGGGTCAACGATATTACTTCAACGCAAGATTTTACCAATAATTCCAGCCAGAATATGCTTCTTTTTTTTACTGGAAAATGGTGTTCGCCTTGCCAAATAATGAAACGTGAAGTTTTTGCAGACAAGGAAGTCCAAAGTGTAATCAATTCGCAATATACACCGGTAATGATTGATATTGACAGCCCAAATACCAAAGAGCTGGTAAAGTTTTATAAGGTTGGAGTAACACCAACAACCATTATTCTGGATCCCCAGGGAAATGTATTTGACTATGTTGTAGGAAAAATTGGAAAAAAGAAATTTCTTGAAATGCTTAGTGATCTAGATCCTAAATAAAAAGGAATAATCGGTTAATTATAATATTCAAAAAATTAACCACAACAAGGAAGCATCAATGAAGTAAAGGAGTGCTTTACTTCATTGTGCTTGGTGTTGGACTCAAATAAGATATGTACTTACTTTTTGTTATTCACACAACCCCTTTAATGCTTTTTCTATGTCACCTGGGGTATTCATAATTTTCATAAAAGTTCCCATGGTCAATGCCGGCCAGTGTAAAGCAATGCGGTATCTTCCGTGTAACATGGTCGCTTTATTATCTTGTAAAATGATTTCGTAAGGTAAGGCAGCCAAATGATTTTCTCCGATGATGGGCATAAAATGTGCTTCACCTGCTGTTTTATCTTTTAATCCCACTCCAAAGACGGCTACTTTTTTTGAGGTATATGTTAATTGATATACTTTAACTGTATTTCCTTTCCCGGCCTTTAAATTATTTTTAATGGTTTTTAATCCTTCCTCAAAAGAAGCAAATTCTCCTAAAGTTATCGGATCAGTAAAATAAGGCATCATTACTTTGTAGTGGTATTTTTTCAATTTGTTTGCTGCTACTGTACCACCAAACGGAGTAAAATCATTCCCTAAAATAGATAGGGCTGTTTTCAGGTCTTTGTCAAATTTTTCAAATACGGATCTATAGGTATTATAATTATCCATCAAATAGGCACGTAATAGATATTCCGGATTGGTATATGAAAGCACTACAGTATTCCCTTTTTTTTGTATTCCTAATTTAAACGCAGCTGCTAAAGCCCCTCTGTCTTTTACTTTTACAACGGTGTTTTTAATATCTGGTCTTGTAAATACAATTACTTTCATACTATTTTTGCCCTCTGGATTGTAAGCCCCTAAAATGCTAAATGAGTTTTCTTTGAGCGCTGCTATAGCTTTTTCATAGGATTGTTGTACGTTTTCCTGAGTTTCTCCAATCTTGATATAGGGGGAGAGATTTTGTGCTCCGATTTTTGTAGAGACAAGCAATATGGCAATTAACCAAATGATGTTATTTTTATTCATAATTCTGATTTTATATTAGATGAGCACAAAAATATAGTTTGTAACTTTGGTTACAAGTGATATTTATCAGTACTGTCAAAAATTGTAAAAAAAATCTTTCTTTCATAGCAAATTTTTTTCAACTTTTTATAAGACTTTAACCCAGCACAAATTTTAGAACGATAGCCATTCTTATCTTTCCTTTTAGCATTTATAGCGATATCTATTTTTTGTTTTGAATCAGAAACTCCTTTAATCCTTTATTTTCTCAACTGCATATCCGGTATAGCTGCTGAAGTGGCAAATTTAAGATCATCACTTGCCTTTTCAAATTCCGTCAATCGATAAGGAACTACAAGAACCCACTCATATACTTAACTTCGTCGGGTTTATATAGCCTAATTTTATGGTGAGTAGCTCTTTTTTGTAATCGTCATTTACGGCAATACAGCTGAGTTATGATCTCCACCTATAGGGTATCCTGTCCCCGGCGGTGAATGTTTTTTTTCTCATCATAATTGAAACGAACCTCAAAATTCCCTTAAGATAAAAGTTTCCGTATTAACGGAAAAAATGTAATTTTGCGCCTACTAAAATTTTAATCATGGCAGTTTATAAAAAGAAAGATAAAACAGCAAAGCAAATAAGAAAAGATCAAAGTAGTGTAGAGTCTAGTACCACTAAGGAAGTATTTGAAGGGCTGGATACCGGAGCCGGCAAAGCAGAGGCTTGGATATTGAATAATCAAAAACCCCTCTTGATCGCTTTGGGTGTTATCCTTTTGGGTGTTTTGTTGTACATGGCTTATATGCGTTATGTAAAACAACCTGCGGAAGCCAAAGCTGCCAATGAATTGGCTTACCCACGTGCTTATTTTGACCAGGCACAAACTGTTACCGCCGAAGCGGATTCTTTATACACGCTGGCTCTAAACGGAGCTGATGGGAAATATGGCCTCGTAGAGATTGCTGATAAATATGGTAATACCGATGCCGGAAATTTGGCAAAATACTATGCCGGTATAGCCTATTTAAAAACCAAAGATTACGAGAACGGTATCAAATATCTCAGTGATTTTTCTTCCGAAGATTTAATGTTAAATGCCGTAGCCAAAGGGGCTATTGGTGATGCTTTTGTCAATATTGGGCAAGAAGAAGAGGCTTTTGATTACTATTTGGAGGCTGCCAATGTAGATCCTAATGAATTTACAACACCTATTTATCTTGATAAAGCGGCTTTATCAGCCTTACGTATCGGGAAAAATAAGAAAGCGGTTGAACTCTATACCCGTATCAAAAACGAGTTTAGCAAGTCGGAAGCGGCCAAAGATATTGAAGGAAAGATCAATATGGCTAAATATGCTGAGAAGTAATATAGCTTATTTCTAGTCTAAGGTTAATTTCCCTGCAATTCCATTACAGTTACTTTATTTTCAATAAAAATTTTAGATTTATTGTGATCTGCTATATCGTGTCAGCTGTCATGTCGAGTGGAGTGTAACGGAATCGAGACATCTGATTGAAAGAGATTTCTTCCCTGAAACAAGCCAGCCTGTAGGCCACGGCGCATAAATCGGCAGGCAGGTTCAGGATCGAAATGATAAAGAATTTGAAATCCAAAGAGGTTTATTTCTATATTTTAACAGCTAAACGCTTGCAAGCTTCCCAATCTTCAGCGTAGTACTCTTTGATTCTTTCTAATTCGCGTTTTGGAATTAAATCTTTTTTTGAAAACCAACTTTTAGGCAGGTATTTGGCTATAAACAAAGTAGGATAACGTATAGATGACATAAAAAACCGCCAAAAAAGATGTAATATTTCACTTTTAAACACCCGTCTTTTTCTAATGTTTATACGTTGTGCCAACCAATAAATGGCTTTTAATTGTTGATCGTTATAAGAGGTGTGCTTGGGATTGAAGTTGATCGCATCTAAATTAATTTCTGCATGTATCAATTCAGCTAATTTTTGGACAAAAGCCTTTGGGTTGGCCCGCAGATCTTCATATAAAAAAACCAATGGTTTTTGTGAAAAACTGTCCTCGAGTAGTTTGACGATCTTACAATAGTCAAAATCTTTTCGTTTGAAAAAACCGCTATTACCTTCCAGATCAAAAAATGTCTTGAAATCACCTTGAAAACCATTTTTAACGACACGACGGTATTGAGAGGCGGCATATGTATGTTGTTGCCTGAAAACAATTATGGGCTGAGTATTGGGTTCCTGGGCAGCAAACTTTTTGACTTCATATGCCATCTGGCGGTCAAATTCCCTGGAAATGAGGTATTTGTCAAAAGAGGTTTTTGCTAGAATAGAAAACACATTTTTAAAACGATTGGTAGGGATGTAGTGTATTTTTTGGAGTTTTGGGAAAACCCTGTTTTGCAAAAAAGTACTTCCGGTTTTGGCAGTTCCTACGTGAAAATATATTTGTTTCTGAGGTGTTTTCAAGTTTTGAGATTTAGGCACAAAAGTAACTAAAAAATGAGGTAGTATGAAAATTTTAAAACCATCATAATATGCCTGTAAGCAAGCTGTTGAAACAGTGAAAAAAATTTGTTTTTAAATTCTAATTTATAGGTATCTACGCTCCACCCCTGATTCAATTTATATACCATAAACTCAAGGTGTATTAACAATATAATCTACATTTCAGGAAACCTTTTTTGTAATTCAGTAATATAACAAGCCATTAATCAATGACAAGAACCTCTGTTCGTCTGTTTATTAAGTGTTGATCGTCAGTACATTTAATACCTTTTTTGCAATCATTTAGCAGTTGGGTAAATCCATAACCTTTAGCCACAATTCGGTCGCTTTCTATACCTTTTGAAAAAAGATAATCTGCACAAGCATCAGCTCTTTTCTGTGTTAGTTCATTTATATAACTTTCCTCCCCGCGGCTGTCGGAGTGTATTCCAATTTCAATTTTTAAATCAGGATATTTTATAAGCAAACGATATAATTGATTCATGTCTTTTTCAGACTCTTTTGTAATGGAATGTTCATTCGGCATAAATTGTATTGACTTCATGATAACTCTTTTACGTCCATTATACTCAATGAATTCATTAATGGGAAATAGATTCAGAACAACATGGTGTGTTTTAATTTCATTTTTACTGGTAAAAACCAGTTTTTTGTCAAGCGTGTGGTTTTCAACTGTACAAGCAATAATATATCTGGAGTCATTACAAGGTAAATCAAACTGAAAGTTTCCGTTTTGATTGGTTTTGTAATAAGATAAATCATTGTTCTTATCAGAAACTACTATTTGAGCATTTGTAATAGCACTATTTTCTTTTTTATTTAAAACGCTTCCCTTTACTGAATTGTAACAGTTAACGGAAGATTTTTGAGCATGTAAAATTGACCCTGATATAAGGAATAATAAGAATATATATAAACGCATTTTAAGGGGGGTTGGGGTTAAAAAATTATTTTGATGGTATAAAGTTATAAAAAAATTATAGAACTACAAATTCGGTTCTTCTATTTTGTTGATGTTCTTTTTCGGAACAGTCCACACCTTTTACACAATTATTTAGCAGATGAGAACTTCCATAACCCACCGCATTTAAGCGTTCTTCACTAATTCCTTTATCCATTAAATAACTCATTATCAGATCAGCCCTGTCTTGTGTTAATCTCAAGCTGTATTCCTCAATTCCTTTACTGTCGGAATGTACATTAATGCTAATATTGATATCAGGATATTTTTCTAAAATCATCACGACCTTCTCAAGTATTTCATCATCATCATTTGTCAGTGCTATATTGTCTTCAACAAACTGTAGATTTTCTACATCAATATATTTTTCCAGATCTCGGTATATAAACTCTCTGATAGGGAATAATTTGACTTCCCATACATAATCTTTTCGAGCTTCGGTAGTAAATACAATCTGTGAATTAACCGCATGGTTCTCCGCATAAGCCCTTACGTTCAATCTTTGATTACAGGGAGCATCTATTTCAAAATTGGCATTGTCGTCGCTTATGGTTGAACCAAGCACTTTTACACCATCACAGACCTCTACTTTACTATTAGGTAACAGGTTACCGGTTTTGAGGTCTTTTACAACACCTTTCAAACTTTGGGTGCAAGTAGAGTCTGGAAGCATTTGTGAAAATAAAAAGAGAGGACTTAAAAGTAAAAAAATAAATATTCTTTTATTCATAATTTGAGGGATTAGGTTAAAAGAAAGTATAAAATTATAAAACGAATTCACAAAAAACAATAACAGAAATCATGTTTTATATAAAAATTTACAAATCTTATGCCATTAAGTAGTTTTTTTATACATTTATGGACTTTAATTAATAAAATATTTATTCAATGGCTACATATTTTGAGGTAACAGGTAATGTAAACAAAGAAGAAACGGTCGAAGCTTTACTTGACCATAAGCTAAAGAACACTTTTGTCTTACTCAATGACCAACCTTATCCGGGGTATCATTATCACAAATTGGAAGCTCTTTTAGTGGAGCAGAATAGGGCGATATTTTTAGTGACCCGATCACGAAACACTTGGGACAGTATCATCAGGGCAACTGAAAAAATCAATAAAATCCTTGATGATCCTATTGATGCCACTTATGCCAATATTACTTTATTTAACATGCCGCATTATGCCATAAGGATAATGGGTTTAAAAGATATGAGTAAATTAGAAACCATACAAAGAGCTTATCAGGACGAAGGTTTTATTTTTATGAAAAATAAAAAAATGAGTAAGCCGGTTACTGTATTTTTTAAGGTAAAAAGGTTTTTTGAGATTACTGAAGTTGAAAAGGGCATTTACAAAGACAAGGATAATACTTACTATTTTGAAATAGACCGACAAGTATCATGGGAGATGTTTAGAAAAATGACCGAAAGTGTTAAGGCAGCAATCAAAGACAACAATTTTGATGTCGTAAATGCTGCTTTTTATATGAAAAAAACTTTGGTCGATGTCATCAGAGTATATAAACCAAAGATTGATTTGAGTCTTATCCATGAGATTAAAGCTCAATACCAAAAACAAATGAATAAATACTACTAAAGAATTTTAATCAATAAAAAAAGAGGCTTCAAGCCTCTTTTTTTATTGTAATAATTCATCACATGATTTCTAATCATTAGATGAATTAAATATTTTTATTCCTCTATAGCTGCCAGATATCTTTCAGCATCTAAAGCTGCCATACAGCCACTGCCAGCTGCAGTTACAGCTTGTCGGTATTCATGGTCTTGTACATCACCACAAGCAAATACCCCGGGTAGATTTGTTTTGGATGATTTACCTTTTGTAATTAGATATTTGTTTGCATCCATCTCTAACTGTCCTTCAAAGAGCTCAGTATTGGGCTTGTGCCCTATAGCAATGAATACTCCTTTTACATCAATCGTATGTGTTTCTTTGGTTTGGTTGTTGATTACCCGTACACCCGTTACCACTTCATCACCCATCATTTTCTTTTCTCCGAGTACTTCTTCTAGTTCTGTATTGAACAATACCTCCAGGTTTTTGGTTTTAAAAACACGGTTTTGCATAGCTTTAGATGCACGTAATTCATCACGACGAATGAGCATGGTCACTTTATTACAGATATTGGCTAAATAGGTAGCTTCTTCAGCAGCCGTATCACCTCCACCTACAACAATCACATCCTGTCCTTTATAGAAAAACCCATCACAAGTAGCACAGGCTGAAACCCCACCACCTCGTAAGCGTTGTTCGCTTTCTATTCCTAAATACTTGGCAGTAGCACCGGTTGCGATAATTACTGTTTCAGCTTCTATATGCTTACTACCATCAACTTCTATTTTGTGAATGCCTCCGGTTTCTTTGCTAAGTTCAATATTTGACACACTACCAAATCTTACTTCTGTACCAAAGCGCTCTGCTTGAGCTTTTAAGTCCTCCATCATTTTAGTGCCATCAACACCCGCTGGATATCCTGGAAAGTTGTCAACTTCCGTAGTAGTAGTTAATTGGCCTCCCATTTCCAAACCGGTAATGATCACCGGATGAAGGTCTGCACGGGCTGCGTAAATAGCAGCTGTATATCCTGCAGGCCCGGAGCCGATAATTAGACATTTAATACGTTCTATTGAATCTGTCATATTCTTGTTATTTTAATTTTAATGCAAAAATAAAGTTATTTTATTTAAAAATTTAGTTTTTAATATTTGCTGCAAAAATGAAACTATCAATTTTATTGATGCGTAACTTTTGTTTCCTTTTGCATCAATATTAAGTGTATTTTTGCCGGCAAATTTATGATAAAATATGGCTTACGATTTTGGTTTTTTAAACAATATGGATGAATTTCAGGTTGCCTTGCAGGAAAATGATGCAATGATCACCTATTTCAACTCCAGTTCCTGTAATGTGGGAGAAGCATTAGCTCCAAAAGTTATGAAACTATTAGAGGAAAAATTTCCTAAAGTCAAATTTTTCTATGTTGATAGGGAATTAAGCCCTGATATCGCCGGGTATTATTCAGTTTTCGTGGAACCTACCATATTAATTTTCTTTACAGGTAAAGAAACTTTGCGTAAAAGCCGTCATTTCAGTATAGATGAGTTAAAGGCAGCCATTCAAAGACCTTATCAAATACTTTTTGAGTAATTACAGTTGTTCTATTGACTGCTATTTAGCTTAAAATAGCTATTTTTATCGGGTAAAGAACAGATAACTCATGCCAAATATTGAAAAACGAATCCTTCAGCTTCGGAAAGAATTAAGCGAACATAATTATCGATATTACGTACTTGATCAACCCAGCATATCTGATCTGGAGTTTGATCTCTTACTGAAAGAGCTTGAAAAATTAGAAGCAGAAAATCCACAATATTTCGATCCCAATTCTCCTACACAAAGAGTAGGAGGTACAATTACCAAAAACTTTGAAACCAAAACACATATTCATAGAATGTACTCTTTAGATAATTCTTATTCTGAAGAAGATCTAAAAGATTGGGAGAAACGAGTTTTAAAAGTATTAGGAGTTATTAATGTGGAGTTTTATTGCGAATTAAAATATGATGGTGCTTCTATCAATCTTTCATACCAAAATGCTGAACTTAAAAGTGCTGTTACACGTGGTGATGGCTTTCAGGGTGATGATGTGACGGCCAATATCAAAACAATCAGATCTATCCCTTTAAAACTAAAGAATACTTTGCCAAATACTTTTGAGATCAGGGGTGAGGTCATCCTGCCTTTGGAAGGCTTTAACAAGATGAATGCCGAACGTGAGGAATTGGGCTATGAAACCTATGCTAATCCACGTAATACGGCAAGTGGAAGCCTGAAATTACAAGATTCTGCAGAAGTGGCCAAAAGGCCATTGGATTGTTTGCTTTATCATGTGGTAGGTGACTTGCCTTTTGAAACCCATAGTGAAAGCTTACAAGCAGCAAGAGAAGCTGGTTTTAAAGTGCCTATAGAAAGTAAAGTTTGCCATAATATGGCTGAGGTATTGGATTTTATTCATCATTGGGATAAAGCCCGTCATGATTTAGGATATGAAACTGACGGAGTGGTGGTTAAGGTCAATAATTTGCACTATCAGGAGGAACTGGGTTATACGGCTAAATCACCTCGTTGGGCAATAGCTTATAAATTCAAAGCTGAACAAGCCTTGACAGAACTTTTGAGCATAGATTATCAAGTCGGTAGGACTGGAGCTATCACGCCGGTAGCCAACCTGAAACCGGTACAACTGGCCGGAACTATGGTTAAAAGAGCCTCTGTTCACAATGCAGACCAAATAGCCAAATACGACCTGCGAATAGGTGATTATGTTAAGGTAGAAAAAGGAGGGGAGATCATCCCTAAAATTGTAGGAGTTGATTTGTCCAAAAGGCCTGCTAATGTCAAACCTATTCAATACATAACAACCTGCCCTGACTGTGGAACTGAATTAGTGAGGCGAGAAGGTGATGCCAAGCACTACTGTCCCAATCACTATGCTTGCCCTACACAAATAAAAGGGCGAATCGAACATTTTATTAGCCGTAAAGCCATGGATATAGAAGGTCTGGGAGGTGAAACAGTTGGTTTACTTTATGATGCCGGATTGATACAAAACTATGCCGATTTGTATGCGTTAAAAGCCGAACAAGTAATTCCTTTGGAACGTATGGCAGAAAAATCTGCTGAAAACATGATTGCCGGAATTGAAAAATCTAAAGAGATCCCTTTTGAAAGACTTTTATATGCATTGGGTATAAGATATGTGGGTGAAACGGTAGCCAAGAAACTTGCCAAACATTTTAAAAATATTGATGCATTAATGACGGCTACTTTTGAAGAATTGATCGCTGTGGATGAAATAGGGGATAAGATCGCCAAAAGTGTATTGGAATTTTCACAGAACCTGCTCAATATCCAACTTGTTGACAGATTAAAAAGTTATGGATTAGCATTTGCAATCAGTGAGGAGCAATTATCGGGTGCAAGTAATAAATTAGTAGGTGAAAAGTTCGTTGTCTCCGGTGTATTTACACATTTTTCTCGTAACGAACTAAAAGCATCTATTGAAAAAAACGGAGGGGTAGTCAGCAGCTCTATTTCCTCAAAAACAGATTATCTGATCGCCGGTGACAAAATGGGCCCTGCCAAAAGAGAGAAGGCAGAAAAACTTGATATACCAATTATTAGTGAAGAAGATTATATGAAAATGATAGAATAAGTTATTGATTGAAGGAGACAATGATTAATTGAATAGTATAATGATTTAATCTTAATTATCTACTATTATAATTCTCAATCCTCAATTAGGTCGGTGCGACTAATTGCATCAAGATAGTTGTCACGATGGCACCAATGGTTCCTACTGCATAACCAAAAACAGCTAGTAAAACACCCACAGTGGCTAAAGATGGATGAAAAGCCGAGGCGACAATAGGAGCCGAGGCTGCCCCACCTACATTAGCCTGGCTGCCTACCGCCAAGAAAAAGTATGGTGCTTTGATGAGTTTAGCTACTAATATCAACAAGCCAGCATGTATACTCATCCAAACCAAACCGACAACGACCAAACCTAAGTTGTCAAAAATCAGGGTCAAGTCCATTTTCATACCGATGGATGCTACCAAAATGTAGATGAAAACACTCCCAAATTTGCTGGCACCTGCTCCTTCATAGTTTTTTAATTTGGTAAAGGAAAGTATGATAGCAATGATTGTCGATATACTGATCATCCAGAAAAATTCAGAATCAAGAAAAGTGAAAATATTTCTGGTAGTAGCCGAGTCTATATTAGAAACAACTCTTGTAAAGAAGGCGCTTAAATGTCCCCCTAAAAAGTGCGCAATACTAACTGATCCAAAAGCAATGGCAGTCAATATTATCAGATCTGTAAGACTGGGATTTCTAGATACTTTTTGTGAAAAATGTGTTACTTTTTCTTTTAATGTTTCAATGGCAGAAGTATCAGACTTAAGCCATTTATCAATTTTGTTGGAACGGCCAATTCCGATTAACAATAGGGCCATCCAAATATTTGCTACGACAATATCAACGAATACCATGCCTCCATATAATTTTTGGTTGTAACCATATATTTCCAACATAGCTGTTTGGTTGGCTCCACCACCAATCCAACTACCGGCAAGAGTTGCTAACCCACGCCATACAGCGTCTGCGCCTGCCCCTCCTACAGTTTCGGGAGATACCAAAGCTATTAAATAAACAGCAATAGGTCCACCAATAATAATACCCACCGTACCGGTAAAGAACATGATCAGTGCTTTAGGCCCGAGATTAAATACTGCTTTCAGATCAATACTTAGGGTCATGAGTACTAGTGCGGCTGGTAATAAATAACGACTGGCTACATAGTATAAACTTGTTTTATGATGCACAATTTCACCAGTTTTACTTAAGCTTGTCCATTCCGGGGATATTAATCCTAAAGTAGTCAGTAAGGCCGGTACCATATAAGCCATAAAAAGTGCCGGTACTATTTTGTAAAATTTTGCCCAAAATCCGGTTTTAAGTGAGGAAGTATAAAAAATAAAACCTAAAGCTAGCATCAATAGCCCAAAAACGATGGTATCATCCGTAAAAACAGGTATTCTGTGTTCCATAAGAAAAATTTAAGCCGCTAAAATAGGAAAAAGGAAATAAATTGATTTACGATTTGTAGTATGATGAGGTAATTGCTGATTGTTTAGCGATCAGTGCTATTGACCATTTTTAAATCTTAGATCCAATATCTAATATCTTTATCTTCCTTCATACATTTTCTGATAATACGCTTGATAAGCTCCGGAAGTTACATTTACGAGCCAATCTGTGTTTTCAAGATACCAATCTATCGTTTGGGAAAGACCTTCTTCAAAAGTCATTTTGGGTTTCCAACCCAATTCTCTTTCAATTTTGGAGGCATCTATAGCATAGCGTTTGTCATGTCCGGCGCGGTCTTTTACAAAGGTAATTAATTGAGCGGCAGTGCCTTTAGGTGATTTTAATTTTTCATCCATCTGTTCACAAAGTAGTTGAATCAGGTCAATGTTAGTCCATTCGTTTAAACCCCCTATATTATAAGTTTCGGTATTTTTTCCGCTATGAAAAATGGTGTCAATGGCACTAGCATGGTCGATGACGTGGAGCCAGTCACGAGTGTATTTTCCGTCACCGTATACCGGTAAGCTTTTTTGGTTTTTGATGTTGTGAATAAAAAGTGGTAAGAGTTTTTCAGGGAACTGATTAGGTCCGTAATTGTTGGAACAATTACTTATTTTAAATGGTAATTTATAAGTATTGCCATAGGCTCTTACCAAATGGTCTGAAGCAGCTTTGGAGGCTGCATAGGGTGATTGCGGGTCGTAAGGAGTCTCCTCGGTAAATAAACCCGTTTCTCCTAAAGAGCCATATACCTCATCCGTGCTGATATGATAAAACTGCTTGCCTTCAAAATGGTCTTTCCAGATACTTCTAAACGCATTGAGCAGATTGGCCGTACCCAATACATTGGTTTCAATAAAAGCATTGGGTTCTGTGATGGATCGGTCTACATGGCTTTCTGCAGCCAGGTGAATGACAGCATCAAATTGATGTTTTTCAAAAATAGAATTGATAAAGGGGATATCTTTGATATCACCTTTGATAAAATGATAATTAGCGGCTCCTTCCACATCTCTTAAGTTTTCTAAATTTCCGGCATAAGTGAGTGCATCCAGATTATAGATCTCATAATTTGGGTATTTATTGACAAACCTCCTCACCACGTGAGAACCAATAAAACCGGCACCTCCGGTAATCAATATTTTAAGTGTATTCAATGCGTTGCTTTTTAGAAAATGATGAATAAAAAAATCGGTTGTAAAATTACGATTTAATTCTTTTATTCTACAACCGACTTTGAAATGATCTTAGTTCAAATAACTAATCTATTTTTAAAGTGTAGGGCATACGGGCTTGTATACCTTCCATTTCTAAAACTGATTTGAGTTCTTGATAAACTTTGTAATTCTCGACACCTAATTCCTCTTTAATGATATTTTGTGTTTTAGCCTTCATCATTGGATTTAAACTAAATGCATCTTTGAAATCCTTTTTATAGCGAGGATAAGAAGTTGTTTTGTAATCAGTTATCTCAGCGAGTTCGGCAGCAGCTACTATGGCATCATCCAAACTTCCCAATTCATCAACCAATCCAATTTCCAAAGCTTCATTACCTGCCCAAACACGTCCCTGAGCAATTTCATTAACTGCTTCATAGCTCATATCACGGCCTTCAGAAACATGATTGACAAAAGTTGTGTAAATATTGTCTATCTGTACTTTTATATAATCGTGAAACTCTTGAGACATGGGTTCAAACACAGAATAGCTAGGGCCTTTATTGGTAGAAACCTGCTCTGCATTGATCCCCATATTATCCGCCAGTCCTTTGACATTTGGGATAGCACCAAACACACCTATTGAACCTGTAATCGTAGTAGGTTGGGCAAATATTTTATCTGCATTACAGGCTATGTAATAACCACCTGATGCGGCTACATCACCCATAGAAACTACAACCGGCTTTTCGGCTTTTGTCAATTCGATCTCTCTCCAGATCATATCTGAAGCCAAGGCACTGCCACCGGGAGAATTGATTCTCAAAACAACTGCTTTGATGTTATCTTTTTCACGGATTTTTTTCAAGGCTTTGATCATGGATTCTTGTCCGATATAATTCTCATTTCCTTTTCCATATTGAATATCTCCTTGTGCATATAAAACGGCAATCTTATCTTTTGCAGATGAGTTAATCCTGCCTTTTCCTGTTGAAATATAGTTTTTAAGGCTTATTTTCTTAAGATCCTTGTCTTTATCTACACCTATTAAATTTTTCAATTTATTATTGTATTCGTCAAAATAAATGACATCATCTATCATACCGTTTTCAATCGCTAATTGATTGTTTCGTGTCCCTGCTTTGTCCGCGATTGTGTTGAGTTCGGCTAAAGATTTTCCTCTGCTGGAGCCAATATCTTCCAGAAGTTCGCTCCAAATAGCCCCGAGAAAAGATTCTGTTTGTTCCCGGTTTGCTTCACTCATCTCATCATCTAAAAATCCTTCCATGGCGCTTTTGTATTTTCCATGTCGGATAACTTCCATTTTGATGCCGTATTTATCTTGAAAATCTTTAAAGTACATTCGTTCTGTATTTAATCCGTGAAAATCAATGATACCAACAGGATTTATATAGATACTATCTGCAACTGAACTTAAGTAGTAATTTTTTTGCGTATACACATCGGCAAAAGCTGTAATGAACTTACCGGATTCTTTAAATTCAACCAATTTGTCCCGTATGGCCTGTATTTGAGCAACACCACCCATCGGTTCTAATACCTGAATACTGATCCCTTTGATACGATCATCTGTTTTGGCATTTTCTATGGCATTGATAATAGCGGGTAGTGCCAAGGGCATTTCATCCTTGAAAAGTTCTTCAAAAGGACTGTCTCCTTTAGGCACATAGTCGGCAATTGGTGTGTCTAATTTTAAGGTAAGAATAGAGTTGTCTTCTACTTTGGTTTTATTATTTGATTCAAATGCAGAGGCTATTCCTATAAAAATTATAAGAATGAGAAACAAGGCAATGATAGTCCCTAAAATAGCGGCTAATAAATTTCTTAAAAATTTCATTTTGTATTGTTAATTTAATTCGTTTGATATGTCGTTAATTAAGTAGGAATGTTACAGAGGGTTTAGTTAAGTAAGTTTCAAATTGGCGCTCAGTAAGTACTTATTAATGCTTCTGTGGGTCTGTATTATTGAGAATATTACAAAGGCCTATAAGCATTGACTAAAGGTTAAATATCCAGATGGAGTTTCTTTCTTAATTCTTCAATAAGTGGATTCTTTTCTCTCAGTTTTTCATATTTCTCCTGTGGTGTATAGACGAATTTTTTTTCTATTTTTTCGTCAAGGTGGAGTTCAAATTTCAGGTGATAATTTTGTAATTTGTCTCTTAAAAAGTTGAGGACAGAAGTTTGGTTTTTTTTCACTTCTTCCAACATCATAGAATTGGGAAAAGTAAGTATAACTGTTTCGTTATCAAGAGTATAGTTTATTGCGCTCAGTATTCCAGCCAACATCTTTTCACCTTGTTTATTAAGGATTTCTATATATTTTTTCCATTCTACTTGAAATGCGGCTTTACTAAAAGCTTCTCGGGGTAAATCTTTCTTTTTACGAATGGGTTCTTCGGTAATATTATTGTCAGTTTTTTTATGAAGTGCATTGAGGCTAAGTGCAGAATTTTTTCTTTTGTTGGTTTTTTTGAGAAAAGGTTTTTTTGCTTGGGGTTTTTCCGTTTTTTCTTTGACAAACTTTTCGGGTGCTTCTGCAACTTTGTGAGTGATATCAGTCCTATCAATTTTAGGAACAGATTTTTTAGGTTGCTTTTTTTGTTTTTTAGCTCTGGGAGGAATTATAAAGACTTTTTTTTTTCAGGCTTTAGTGAAAGAGAGGCTATTTGCATAAGTGTTAACTCCACTAATAAACGCTGATTTTTACTGACTTTATAATTTAGATCACAAGTGTTACAAAGTTCTATAGCTTGAATGAGAAAGTTTAAGTCTGTTTTCTCAGCTTGTTCTAAATATTGCTTTTTAGTTCTGTCGCCTACTTCCAGCAGAGCGACAGTTGCTTTATCTTTAGCTACCATCAAATCTCTAAAATGAGAACCTAAGCCGATGATAAAATGATGTGCATCAAATCCAGAATCTAATATTTTATCAAAAGCCATGAGAATTCCCGAAATCTTATTTTCTAAAGCCAAATTTGTAACCTGAAAGAATATGTCATAGTCAAGTACATTCAAGTTTTCTGCAACTGCTTGTCGTGTTAGATTTTTTCCCGAAAAACTAATAACTCTGTCAAAAATAGACAAGGCATCTCTTAAAGCACCATCAGCTTTTTGAGCTATAATGTGTAGCGCATCGTCATCTGCTTGTATATTCTCTTTTTCAGCTATCTTTTTTAGAAAAGTTTTAATGTCATTTACCCCAATTCTTTTAAAATCAAATATTTGACATCGTGATAAAATGGTAGGAATTATTTTGTGCTTTTCAGTAGTAGCTAATATAAATATAGCATGAGCAGGAGGTTCTTCTAAAGTTTTTAAAAAAGCATTAAAGGCAGCCTGGCTAAGCATGTGTACCTCATCTATGATGTAGACTTTGTAACGGCCAGTTTGAGGTGGAATACGAACCTGATCTGTAAGGTTGCGAATATCATCTACGGAATTATTGGACGCAGCATCCAACTCAAAAATATTAAAAGCAAAATCTTCATCAGGATTAATGCTGTCCTGGGAAGTTTGATTGATCTTTTTAGCTAAAATGCGTGCACAAGTAGTTTTTCCAACACCACGAGGTCCTGTAAAGAGTAGGGCTTGAGCAAGATGGTTGTTTTGAATGGCATTTTCTAAAGTACGGGTAATCGCCTGTTGTCCCACTACATCTTTAAATGTTTGGGGTCTGTATTTTAATGCCGATACAACAAATTGTTCCATAGATCAATGCTCAAAACAGAATGCTAAATACGTAAAAATAGTGCAGAATTACAAAGCTAAAAAAGCCATTGCGTAAATAGTTTTTAACATTTTTAAAATTTTGTGTATAACTTATTAAGAAGAACTAAAATATATTTATAAATAATGTAAATTTGCCGTATAAATTTTGGTTCCGCCTCAGGCGGATGAATAGGGAATTTGGTGAAAATCCAAAGCTGTCCCCGCAACTGTAAGCTAAGCCCTGTTGAATATCAGGGTGCTTTTTGAAACTTCAAACCACTGTCTCGTTATTAATACTTGATGGGAAGGTATCAAATAAGACGCAAGCCAGGAGACCTGCCAAAAGATGTTTAATCTTGCTCGTCTATAGATGGGTTTAATTTACGTTTTCGGAGGAAAGGCGTCGTTTTATGAGAACACTTATACTTATTAGCATTTTACTTAGTAGCCCATTCTTTTGGGCGCAGTCTAAAGAATACTACACTTTAGAAGAAGTCAAATTATATGGTTTTTTAAATAATGACATTAGTAATACATCAGAACTCAATGATTCCATCATAGCTTTGGCTAATGAGAGTGCTACAGACCTATTGAGAAAGGAGCAAAACATTTATTTTAAAGAGTACGGTCAAGGTATGTTAGCATCCATCAGCATGCGAGGTACTTCTGCTTCTCATACAGCAGTATTTTGGAATGGAGTGCCGATAAATTCTCGTCTTAACGGACAGACGGATTTTAACAATTTATATCTCAAATCATTTGATAGAATTCATATTAAAAAAGGAGGTGGTAGCTCTCTGCTTGGGAGTGCTGCAATAGGAGGTTCTATCAATTTATCAACACCCCAAGAATACAATAAAGGTTTTTCTGCCAGAGTATCTTCTCAAATAGGTAGTTATGATTCATTTCTAAATGAAGTATCAGTTGTAAATAGTACTGATAGTTCTATAACTTCAAGTGGGATTGAAACATACTTTTCTGAAAATGACTACACATACCCGGGCCTCAAGCAAAAAAATGAAAATGGACAGATTGAAACGTATAATTTATTTTTTTCGCACCGAAGTAAATTGAATGAAAGTCAACACCTATATATAAATAGTTTGTTCAATATTTCTGATAAGAATAACTCAGGGACACTTTATGCTCCTAGTACAGCAAATTTGAAAAATAATATTTCTAATATTATGCTGGGTTGGTTTATGAAACGTCAAAATTTAAGCCTTGAATTAAAAACTGCAGGAATAAGAGAGCATTATAATTATTTGACCAATAAAGATGATCTTAATTCTTCTCTACAAAATAAATCTGATGTCCTGTTTCAGCAATTGGATTTTACTTATACTTTGAATATGAAGCATCGTATATTATTGGGAGGTTCATACGAATATACGCATGGGTATGGTGAAAGTATTTTTGATAAAGCTTACCATAAAACAGCATTTTACCTTTTGTATGCTCATACCGGCACAAATGTTATTCAATATAATATAGGTATAAGAAAAGAAAGCACAACCGCTTTTGAAATCCCTTGGGTTTTTTCCTTGGAGACAAAATATAGGGTCTCTGATAAATGGAATCTAAAGGCAAGTCTTTCCAATAATTTTAGAATTCCTACCATAAATGACCTCTACTGGAAACAAGGTGGAAACCCTGATCTAAAAGCAGAACATACCTATAATGCTGATTTTGGAATACAATATAAGATATCAAAGCATTCCTTTAATTTAAATACATTCTTAATTGAAGGAAAAGATGTGATCCAGTGGCAACCAACTGTTCAGCAAATTTGGCGTCCTTTTAATGTGAAAGAATTTCAGTCTATGGGTATAGAGTGGCAAGATGATCATTTATTTAACATCGGATCTATTAGAGTCAACTGGAGAAATCAATATACCTATACAAGGGCAATAGATAAATTTACCGGAAATATTGCAATTTATGTGCCTCAGCATTATTTCCATATGGACTTTGGTCTTACTTATGGTACTTTAAAATGGGGCATTCAACAAGCTTATTCAGGGAAAGTTTTTTATACAACTGATGAGTCAGCTTATAACGAAGCATACAACCTAACTAATACCTATCTGAATAAGCGTATATATCAAGGTAAATTTCAAGTCTGCTTTCAAGTCAACAATCTTTTAAATAAATATTATGAGATTATAGCCAGTAGGCCCATGCCAAATAGAAATTATCAATTAAAATTAACTTTAAACTTTTAAAAATGAGAAAACTTACTTTATTCGCCATATTATTAAGCTTAGTGATTTCCTGTAAAAAAGATGAAGAACCTACTTCAAGTTTGGGGCTTGTAAAAGCAGGAATATTCAATGATGAAAATAATGATAGTTATGCACAAGAAGGAGAGACTATCACTTATACTTTTACAATTACTAATACCGGGGAGACAAGTATTTCCAATCTTTCCTTAACGGATGATATTTTGGGAATTCAAAACGCAAGTGTTGATCCCTCGACTTTGAATATGGGAGAGGTTGCCACTTATACGGCTACTTATGAAATAACTATGTCAGATATAACATCAGGTGAAGTTGCTAATCAGGCCGAAATAAAAGGTACATCACCTGATGGACAGTCCATCAGTGATCTGTCCGATGACGATAGTACTATGGAAGATGATGTTACTTACACCTATTTAACAGAAGTTGTTGGTGATTATGCCCATGGATATTTTATTGTAAACGAAGGCAATTTTGGTATGGGGAATAGTAGTGTCACCTTTGTGAATAATAATGGTGAAGTGATTCAATCAGTATATGAATTAGTTAATGATGAAGCTTTGGGTGATACTGCCCAATCTATGTATTTGCATCAAGATAAAGCCTATATTGTTGTTAATAATTCACATAAGGTGGTGGTTGTAAATCGATATACGATGGAAAAAATAGCCGTAATGGAGGGAGCAGGTATTAATAATCCACGTTGTTTTGTAGCAGTAGGTAATGTGGGGTATGTGTCCAATTGGGGTGATGCTTTGTCAACTACTGATGATTTTATCAGTGTGATAGATTTGGAAACAAATACAGTTACCCAAACCATTGCTGTTGATGAAGGGCCGGAAGATATGTTGGTTGTTGACGATATGATTTATGTAAATTTAGAAGGAGGATGGGGTCATAATAATAAGCTTGTTATCATTAATACGCAGCATAACAAAATCGAAAAGATTATCAATACAGCATTTGCGCCTAATTCACTACAAAAAGATCTTGATGATAATGTTTGGGTGCTATGCGGTGGTAAACCTTCTTGGACAGGGGATGAAACTGCGGGCCAACTTATAAAAATTGTAGATCATAGTTTTACGCAAACATATGATTTTGGATTGACCAGCCATCCTCAGCATTTGGTAATAGATGATAACGAGCTTTACTTTCATTTAAATGGGGAAGTGTATCGTTTTGATATAAACGATGATACTTCCACAATTCTCGATGGCTGTTCGGGTTTCTACTATGGCATGCAAGCCGGTAATGGAAAATTATACACTTTGGATGCTAAAGATTATGCAAGCGCAGGTAGTTTAAAAGTATTTGACCTTACTGACAACTCATTATTAAAAGAAATCCCTACTGGTATTATCCCAAATAGTCTTGTATTTAATGATTAGTTAGATGTATATAATTTAAGATCATTTTGATCAATTTGGCGAAAATCTCATTTTAGGAAGTAATATCTTATTTGTTTTCTCTTTGAAGTAGTGATCTGACAATCACACGATACTTGCTTTTTTTTAAAGTTTTTTTTTATAAAACACTTGTTTTTGATAAAATTTGTATCTTGCAAGATGATAGAAAACAAGCTAAAATCTTGCATGCCATTATTTTAACTTGTAATTATGATTTAATTTTGATTAAAAAATTATTTATTATAGAGTTAAATATTACATTTTAATTACATAAATCAACCTAAATATATTCAAATGTATATCTAACTTGATGTATTATTTGAAATGAAACTTATATTTATAGGGTTCAATTGCCAAAAAAATAAAAAAATAGAAAAAACTTTTCCTATGCATTTATTATTACATTTATTTAGAAAAATTTTATCCCTTTCTTTTTTCTTTTTTCTTTTAAATATTCTTGAGTTTCAGGCTCAAGAGTTGCCTTTTAGTGTAAGGTATCAAGATTCATTTAAGGGTAATATTGTTTACTTATCAAACAATTTGTTAAGCGAACACCCAACAAATGATTATAACGATCCAAATGGTTCTAATGACTTTGCAACTCAAGTATTTGTTGATATAGATAACGATGCAACTACTTTTAATTCCAGTTCGTCGAATCTTAATATTTCGCCCGATTGTACAAGTATAGCCTTTGCAGGTTTATATTGGACTGGCACATACCCTTATGAAGTAGGAACTGGAGATACTGACAATGATGGAACACCTGAGCAAGGTTGTTCAGATTGTAATAGATACGATCCTTCAAATGTTAAATTAAAACTCCCAGGTGAAATTAATTATATTGATATTAATGGTACCATTATTTATGACGAAGTAGGTAATGAACCAAACTCTAATCAGGATGTCTATGTAGCTTTCCAAGATATTACTAGTCTTGTTCAAGCGAATCCGGGAGGATATAATGGAGATTATACAGTAGCAAATGTTAGAGCAGCACAAAATAATATTGTCGATGAAAATTTGTTTTATGGTACCGCTGCAGGCTGGACAATCGTTATAATATATAAAAATGATTTTGAGACAGCAAAGAATTTTTCTGTCTTTGATGGTTTTGCATTTATAACAGGATATGCAAATGAGTTTGGACTTGGTGGGACAACAAGCATGGATATCACGTTTGATGGTTTTGTGTCTATTCCTAATGGAGGAGTTAATGGTTCTTTTGGCTTAGCTGCTTTAGAAGGTGATAACACTATTGATGGAAGCTCTCTGCAGATTCAAGATACTAGTAACAACTTTGTCAATTTAACTGATGGGGTTAATCCGGCTTCCAATTATTTTAATTCTACAATTTCTCAAAACGGTTCTCATATTTTAACTCGAAATCCGGCTAGTACCAATACCTTAGGCTATGATTCAGATCTATTAACAATAGACGCAAATGGAAATAATTCCGGAAATCAATTAATTACCAATAATCAAACATCTGCAACTTTTAGAGCTTTAGCATTAGATACTGGTAATGCAAGAGATGGTTATTTTATTTTCTTAGCCTCTTTTGCCATAGAAGTCTATCAGCCACATATTCAAATAGTTAAATCAATGCATGATGCTGGTGGTTCTTTGATAGCGCAAGGAAGCACAGTTAACCCCCTTGATGAGTTAACGTATAAATTTACGATTCAGAATACTGGTAATGACGCTGCACAAAATGTGGTGATTCAAGATTTGTTACCATTTAATGGTATATATGACCCGCTGTCACTGAGTGCAGAAGATAATTTAGGTAATCCTATTGGTATGACAACCGGGTCACCAACCTTAGCTAACCCTATTCAATATAATTATGATTCTGTTAATAATAAGCTTACATTTAATGCTCACAATTCTTTATTTTCAGTTGGTTTACCGGAATTTTATATTATGTTTAATGTCCAAATTGTTGATGATATTGGACTATTAAATTCAGCTTGTAGTCAAGAAGTTAAAAATCAATCAACAACCTCTTATATTGGTACTATTAATACTGAAATTGATATTCAAGATGATATAAGTTTAAGTTATTTAACAGCCTGTGGACCCGATGCAGGTTCTTTAGAACCTACAAGTGCGTTAATTGATGTAAGTGGTTTAAATTTTAATCCTGTCTTAATAACCAACACCACTTGCCCCTCAAATTCAATTACTCTACAAGATGCTGAAGATGCGGGTATCAATATGTCAATATATGATTTTTATACCTCAAATACAATTCCTCCAAACCCGGCAGACCAAATTTCACTACCTACATCCTTATCAGGTCTTTTCTATGCAATAGGTCTTTTAGATAATAGGTTCTCTGATTGTTATGGTTTATTAGAAGTTAATTTAGAAGTTCAAAACAATTTAGATACTGATGGCGATACTGTTTGTGATGAAGATGATTTAGACGATGATAACGATGGAATAACAGATTTGCAAGAATGTGTAGACCCTATCAGTTATGGCCCTTTTACAGCACAAAATAC
>JANTFO010000011.1 GCA_024763365.1 Flavobacteriaceae bacterium | reverse complement strand
TGGAATAGTATTACACAATTTGAAATCAAAATTTATGATCTCAATACAAGGTTAGTTTATGTTGACACATTACAATCAGGTAAAGGTGTTGATTTAAGCGCCTTAGAATCAGGGGTTTATTTTGTAAGGATCAATGATGGAAAATATGAAATTAGCCAAAAACTTATCTTGAAGTAAATAGCAGTTATTTATATTGTTTAAAACGTGGTTATCTTTTGTTAATCACGTTTTTTTATTATCTCAAACCTATCAGTAGCCTATCGTACCTCAATCGTTTGAATAAACGAAAAAAAATCTAAAAATGAGATAAATCACCTTAATAAATACCTCATATAGTTTATCTTTGTAAAATCTATATTCATAATTTAAAAACCTTATAATATATGGAGTCAAAAATTAAAGCTTTTATGGAATACGCTAAAAAGCGTAATAGTCACGAACCCGAATTTTTACAAGCTGTTGAAGAAGTCGCAGAAGCGATTATCCCATTTATTGAAGAAAACCCTGCATACAAAGGGAAAATGTTATTGGAAAGAATGATAGAACCCGAACGAGCCATTATTTTTAGAGTGCCTTGGGTAGATGATAAAGGTAATACGCAAGTAAACCGTGGATTTAGAATTGAATTTAATTCTGCTATAGGCCCTTACAAAGGAGGTTTACGTTTTCACCCGTCTGTAAATATATCTATTCTTAAGTTTTTGGGCTTTGAGCAAGTATTTAAAAACTCATTGACTACATTACCTATGGGAGGTGGTAAAGGAGGATCGGATTTTGATCCTAAAGGAAAATCAGATAGTGAAGTAATGCGTTTCACACAATCTTTCATGACTGAATTATTCCGTCATATTGGTCCTAATACGGATGTACCTGCGGGAGATATTGGTGTTGGTGGACGTGAAATAGGTTATTTATTTGGTCAATATAAAAGATTACGTAATGAATTTTCCGGAGTATTGACAGGTAAAGGGATGAGTTATGGTGGTTCGTTGATACGTCCGGAAGCCACTGGTTATGGTACGGTATATTTTGCCCAACATATGTTGAATACAAAAGGAGATTCTTTTAAGGGTAAAACA
Organism: Flavobacteriaceae bacterium; assembly: GCA_024763365.1. Taxonomy (GTDB): domain Bacteria; phylum Bacteroidota; class Bacteroidia; order Flavobacteriales; family Flavobacteriaceae; genus DQTL01. Next base: position 38,071 of record JANTFO010000011.1, on the reverse strand, counting down.
GTATCCATTTCTGGTTCAGGTAATGTGGCACAATATGCTACTGAAAAAGCTACTCAATTAGGCGGTAAAGTGGTTACGCTTTCAGATTCAGGAGGTTATATTTATGATGAAGAAGGTATTGATGCTACTAAATTAGCTTATGTGATGGAACTTAAAAATATACAACGTGGTCGTATTTCAGAATACGTCAATGAATATCCGAATGCAAAATATTTTAAAGGAGAACGTCCATGGGGTGTAAAAGTAGATATCGCTTTACCTTGCGCCACGCAAAATGAAGTAAATAAAGAAGAAGCTACAAGCTTAGTAAATAATGGAGTTATTTGCGTTGCAGAAGGAGCTAATATGCCTTCTATGCCTGAGGCTATTGAGGTATTCCAAAATGCCAAAATATTATATGCGCCCGGTAAAGCTTCCAACGCAGGAGGTGTAGCCGTGTCAGGATTGGAAATGAGTCAAAATTCCATGAGATACAATTGGACTCGTGAAGAAGTAGATCAAAAACTACATCAAATAATGGATGATATTCATGCTTCTTGTGTTAAATACGGAACTTGTAATGATGGTAGTGTAGATTATGTAAAAGGAGCTAATATTGCAGGATTTGTTAAAGTAGCAGATGCTATGCTTGATCAAGGTGTAGTTTAATACCAAAGGGACTAAATATTTGTTACTTTTGGTATAAACTTTTGGAAATTTATTTTCGAAGGCTGTTTCATTTATTTGTGACAGCCTTTTTTTATATATTAGTATTTTTATATCTCATTAAGCGGAACTCACATGCTAAATAAACCACTGCCCGATCTTAAAACATATGAATTTAAAGAAGTTTCATTTAAGCAATTGATGCAAAACAGAATTTATAACGTTTTGATTATTTGTTCTAATTATGATTTTTATTTACTGGAAGAAGATGGTCGAATTGATGAACAGATTTTTTTAGAATATACCTCCTTAAGCCTACGATATCCCCCCAATATTATACATGCTCCAGATAGTAAAACAGCAAAAAATATACTCAAAGAACAATCTATTGATTTGATAATTATCTGGCTTTCAGGCAGTAAGGACAATTTAAGCATGTCAGATAGGATCAAACAAGAATTTCCTAAAATTCCTATTGTAGCATTGAGTAATTATCCGGGAGAGCTCCAAAAATTGATTAATAAAAACCAATCCAAAAGTATTGACTATGTATTTAAATGGAATGGTAATATCAATATTTTTATAGCCATCATTAAGTTAGTGGAGGATAGTATGAATGCCGCAAAAGACATTAATGAAATTGGGGTAAAAGCCATACTTTTGATAGAAGACTCCATTGAATTTTACTCCAGGTACTTACCCCTTATCTACAATATTCTTTTTACTCAAACGCAGTCTTTTATACAAGATGGCCTCAACGAGCACAGAAAAATTATGTCTAAAAGAGGCCGACCTAAAATTTTGTTAGCTAAAACCTATGAAGAAGCCAGTAGTATATTTGAAACTTTTAAAGATCATTTTTTGGGCATTATATCAGATGTAACTTATTATAAAAATGGTAAGAAAAACAAACAAGCTGGATTTGAATTTTTGAAGTTTTTAAGAAATAAAGATTGTTTACTGCCTGTAATCATTCAATCATCTGATGAAGAGAATTTTAAGAAAGCCACAGAACTCAACGCTAGATTTATTCATAAATTATCTGAAACTTTAAGTATTGAACTTAAAAGCCATATCACAAAATATTTTTCTTTCGGTGATTTTGAATTTTGGGATCCCATAAAACAGAAAATTATCATTCGTGCAGATGATTTGAGAAAATTTCAGCATGCCCTCCCTAAAGTCAGTATAGAATCTATTGTATATCATGCCAAACGAAATGATTTTTCAAAATGGTTGCAGTCAAGAGCCTTGTTCCCACTGGCTAATCTATTTGCCACTATAGAGTATGAGGATTTTTCTAAAGACGATCATATAAGGGAGTTTCTTTCTGCTGCTGTTAAAGCCTTTAGAATATATCGTTCACGTGGTATCATAGCTAAATTTGATAAAAAGCAATACGATGAGTATCTTATTTTTTCAAGAATTGGAGATGGTTCTTTGGGGGGAAAAGGACGTGGCTTGTCATTTATCGATCAATTTTTGAAAAGAAATGCATTGGATCAAAAATATGAAAATATCGTTGTTTCTATTCCGCGCACCGTAGTGCTCAGTACAGAAGTATTTGATGAATTTATGGAGATGCATAACCTGCACGAATTTGTAGCTCAGACGCATGATGATCAAGCAATTCTCAATGAATTTATACTTAATGACCTGCCGGGATGGGCTATTAGTGATATTAGGGTTTTTCTAGAAAGTTTAAAGAATCCGATAGCCATAAGGTCATCCAGCGTTTTGGAAGATTCACTTTATCAACCTTTTGCTGGTGTATATGCTACTTATATGTTACCTAATACCCAAATAGACAAATTTGAACAGATGGTACATACGGCGATCAAGTCTGTAATGGCATCTGCTTTTTATCAAAATAGTAAAGCTTACATTAAAGCAACACCCTATACCATTGAAGATATACAAATGGCCGTCATTTTACAGGAAGTTATTGGAAATCAATATGAGGATTTGTTTTTCCCCAATATTTCCGGTGTAGCACGTTCTATAAACTTTTATCCTATTGGAGAAGAAAAATCTACAGAAGGCATTGCTCAAATAGCGATGGGATTAGGAAAAATAATCGTCGAAGGGGGTAAAACTTTACGTTTTTCCCCCTATCATCCGAAAAATATTTTACAACTATCGACTACTAAAACAGCCTTAAAAGATACACAAAAGTACTTTTTCGGTTTGCATATGAACCCCGACTCTTATCATGTTTCATTAGATGAATCAGTCAATATTAAAAAGGTTAATTTACGTGAAGCAAAGGATCATAAAGCCCTTAGGTATGTAGCTTCTACTTATGATATGCACAGTAACCAAATACGATCTGGGGTCTTCCACGAAGGTGCACGTATATTAACTTTTGAAAGTATTTTAAATCAGGATAATTTTCCATTAGCGGAGATGTTGAAAGATCTACTATCAATAGGGAAAAAAGAGATTCGTCATCCGGTAGAAATTGAGTTTGCCGTAAATTTGGATGTCCCGGAGGGAACCCCTAAAATATTTAGTTTTTTACAGATTAGGCCTATCATGGAAAACAATGACTACAAGCATATTATGCCCGATGATATTGACCTAGTTGATACTATTTTGTATTCAGAATCAGCTCTGGGAAATGGCAAGTATGAAGGATTGGAAGATATAGTTTTTGTAAAACCAGATGTATTTGATCAGGCTAAAACCAGAGAGATTGCTTTGCACATAGATGATTTAAACAGTAAGTTTGAAAACCAAGATAAAAATTATATCCTCATAGGGCCAGGCCGGTGGGGTTCCAGTGATCCTTGGTTAGGGATTCCCATTAATTGGTCACAAATTTCAGCTGCAAAGATCATCGTTGAGTCTGGTTTGGAAGACTATCATATTGACCCGAGCCAGGGTACACACTTTTTTCAAAATTTGACTTCATTTAAAGTAGGTTATATAACTATCAACACCCATGTTGGGGAAGGTTTTTTGGATATAGATTACCTGAACAAGCAAGAAGCTGTTTATGAGGATGAATACTTAAAACAAGTAAAGTTTAATAAAGAATTACTCATTATGATAGAAGGAAAAAATAACAGAGCTGTGATTTATAAAAAGGAGTATCAGCAAAATAATGACAAGGATAAAAGCAACTAATTTTTAAAATATTAAGACATATATAAATGCTCAAGAACCCGCTACCAAACTTATTTACTTATGAATTTGAAGATTTAGCTTACAAGCAATTAATGCAAAAGCGAATCAACAATATACTAATTGTATGCTCCAGTTATGATTATTATCTTTTAGAAGAAGATGGTAGGATTGATGAATTGATTTTTGAAGAGTATACAGCTTTGAATTTGCGCTACCCACCAAATTTTGTTCATGCCGGATCAGAAATAGAGGTGATGGAAATGTTGAGACATAATCAAATAGACCTGGTTATTACTTGGGTTAACAATAGTACCCGATCTTTTGATATAGCAAAGCGAGTTAAGAATATGTATCCCCAAATACCCATTGCAGCCCTAAGTCATAGTTCGGAAGAATTACGTAAAATGCTTCGTGAAAAAAAATCGGATGATATAAATTTTGTCTTCCATTGGAGTGGTAATATAGATATATTTTTAGCGATCATCAAGCTTGTGGAAGATCAGATGAATGCAGAAAATGATATTTTACGCGTAGGTGTAAAAGCCATTTTATTAGTAGAAGATTCTTTACGCTTTTATTCACAATACCTACCCCTCATTTATAGGGTATTTTTTGAGCAAAGTGAGGCCTTTGCACAAGATAGCCTTAATGTACACAGAAAAATGATGATTAAAAGAGGAAGGCCAAAGATATTACTAGCAACCAATTTTGAGAGTGGAATGGCCATTTATGATAAATATAAAGATAGTTTGTTAGGGGTTATTTCAGATGTATCCTATTATAAAGATGGAAAGAACAATAAATATGCAGGTTTTTTATTTGCTGAATATGTGCATAAATTTCATCCGGAAATGCCTGTTTTAATTCAATCTTCAGACCTGTCAAATCGTGAAAAAGCAAGAAAGGCAAAACTTAAATTTTTATATAAACACTCTGAAACTATAGGTCATGATATTACTAAATTTATTACAAAATATTTAGCCTTTGGAAGCTTTAATTTCTATTGTCCGGTAAAGAAAAGAATAATAAGAAAAGCTAAAAACCTTCATGCAATTCAAAAAGCCATTTCAGAAGTTTCTATTGAATCATTAGTATATCATGCGAAAAAGAACGATTTTTCTAAATGGCTAAAAGCCAGGGCGTTATTTCCTTTAGCAAATTTATTTTCACAAATAGAGTATGAAGATTTTACTGAGGAGGATCAAGTCCGTAAATTTTTAATTGATGCAGTCAGAGCCTTTAGAATTTATCGTTCCAGAGGAGTTATTGCAAAGTTTGATAAATCTTTTTACGATGCTTCCATGATATTTTCCAGAATAGGTGATGGGGCATTGGGTGGCAAAGGACGTGGTTTGGCTTTTATAGATATGTTTCTTAAAAAATACAAACTATCTTATAAATACGAAAATGTTAAAATAGCTATTCCTCGTACAGTTGTTATTAGCACTCAGGTTTTTGATGAGTTTATGGATAGGCATAATCTTTTTTCTTTTGTTGCGCAAGACCATACGGATGAAGAGATACTGTTAAAATTTATTTCAAAACCCCTTCCTTACTGGGCTATAGAAGATATTAAAGCATTTCTTAAAACATTAGATTCTCCTGTAGCTGTCCGATCTTCTAGCGTTTTAGAAGATTCTATCTATCAACCTTTTGCCGGTATTTTTTCCACTTATATGTTGCCCAATACATCTATTAAGGATTTTTTACCAATGGTCACGAATGCAATCAAATCTGTGATGGCTTCAGCTTTTTATAAAGGAAGTAAATCATATATAAAAGCCACCTCACATGCTATTGAAGAGAGTAAAATGGCAGTTATTTTGCAAGAAGTAATCGGTAAGGAATATGAAGGCTTGTATTATCCAAATATATCAGGGGTAGCTCGATCTATCAATGTGTATCCTTTAGGAAATGAAAAACCGGAAGAGGGAATTGCTAATATAGCCCTTGGACTAGGTGAAATAATTGTCGGTGGCGGAAGGACTTTACGGTTTTCTCCTTATCATCCTAAGAATATTCATCAATTATCAAACCCGGGTATGGCTCAACGAGAAACTCAAAAATATTTTTTCGGTTTGGATACCAATCCTGATAGTTACTATGAATCAACGAGTGAGGCAGTCAATAAAGTAAAAGTCAGATTACGAAAAGCCGAAAAACATACATCATTAAAATATGTAGCTTCAACGTATGATTTGCAGAACAATAGAATTGTACCCGGTATCCGACAAGAAGGTATAAGAGTATTGACATTTGAAAATATATTAAAATACAATACATTTCCTTTAGCTGATATTTTAAAAGATCTTTTGGCTATAGGAGAAATTGAAATGCAAAACCCTATTGAAATAGAATTTGCAGTAAAATTAGACGTAGACGATGGTGAAAGAGCTAATTTTAGCTTCCTTCAGATAAGACCGATAGTAGAGTTTGAAAATATTGCTACAACATTGGAGGATGATCTTGACAAAAATGATATGATCATTTATAGTAAATCTGCTTTGGGCAACGGAATTATAAAAGATATTTATGATATAGTATATATAAAGCCCGAGCATTTTGATAAATCTAAAACCAAAGAGATCGCAAATCTGGTAGGTGACCTCAACGAAAAATTAGAAAAAGACAAAGTTCATTACGTATTAATAGGTCCCGGAAGGTGGGGTTCCAGCGATCCGTGGCTAGGAATTCCCGTCATTTGGCCTCAAATTTCAATGGCAAAGGTTATTATTGAGTCAGGCTTAGAAAATTACCGTATTGACCCAAGTCAAGGGACACATTTTTTCCAAAATTTAACCTCCTTTAAAGTGGGGTATTTGACCATCAATCCTTTTATTGATGATGGCTATTATGATGTTTCCTATTTAGATAAACAGCCTTCAGTATTTGAAAATGAATTCATACGCCATATCCGATTTTCAAAGCCGATAAGGATTGTTATAGAGGGTCAAAATCACAGAGCAGCTATATTTAAAACCTGAGTTCGACCTATGCTTTGCTCACAGTTTTTTTAATATTTTTTAATTATTTAGTATTTCAAATGGAAATATGCTAAACAGCAAAACCAATAGTCTAAAAATTTTACTAATCTTTCAAAAAAAATGAAAAATATCAACTTTTGGAAAATGATAATTTCTTACTTTTGTAGGGCAATTTAGAAATGTAAAATTGCACACCAAATATAAATATTATTCATATGAACGTTAATGAAATTATGAATGCTCTTGAAGCCAAACATCCGGGCGAAAAAGAGTATCTACAAGCCGTACACGAAGTATTGGAATCCGTACATGAAGTGTACAACGAAAGCCCACAATACCAAGATGCCAAGATCATTGAGCGTATTGTAGAACCGGATCGTATCCTCACTTTTAAAGTACCATGGAAAGATGACAAAGGTGAAGTTCAAGTTAACTTGGGTTACCGTATTCAATTTAATGGAGCCATAGGTCCATATAAAGGAGGCCTGCGTTTTCACCCGTCAGTAAATCTATCAATTTTGAAGTTTTTAGGTTTTGAACAAATCTTTAAAAATGCTTTAACGACGCTCCCTATGGGAGGCGGTAAAGGAGGTTCTGATTTTAATCCTAAAGGAAAATCAGATGCAGAGATCATGCATTTTTGTCAATCTTTTATGTTGGAACTATGGAGTTTAATAGGCCCTGATACTGATGTGCCTGCCGGTGATATTGGCGTTGGAGGTAGAGAGATTGGTTATTTATATGGTATGTATAAAAAATTGGCCAAAGAGCATACCGGTGTATTAACCGGAAAAGGAAATAACTGGGGTGGTTCTTTAATGCGTCCTGAAGCAACCGGTTATGGAAATGTTTATTTCGCTCAAGAAATGTTGGCAACCAAAGGAGAAAGTTTTAAAGGAAAAACGGTAGCTGTTTCAGGTTTTGGTAATGTGGCGTGGGGTGCTGCTGAAAAAGCAACTCAATTGGGCGCTAAAGTAGTATCTATATCTGGACCTGATGGATATATCCATATCCCTGATGGATTGACAAAAGATATGATTGATTATTTACTAGAATTAAGAGCATCCAATAATGATATTGCCGCTCCTTTTGCGGAAGAATATCCTGATGAATCTACTTTTTATCCAGGTAAGAAACCTTGGGAACTGAAAGTTGATATCGCTTTACCTTGTGCAACTCAAAATGAATTAAATGGGAAAGATGCACAAATGCTGGTAGACAATGGATGTATGTTGGTAGGAGAAGGAGCCAATATGCCTTCTACAGAAGAAGCTATTGATATATTTCATAAGAATAAAATCTTATTTTCTCCAGGAAAAGCTTCTAACGCTGGAGGTGTGGCTACCTCAGGTTTAGAAATGAGTCAAAATTCATTGCGTTATTCCTGGACTGCTGAGGAAGTAGATAACAAATTACATAGAATTATGAAAGATATTCATGATGCCTGTGTCAAATACGGTACAGAGGCAGATGGCTATGTTAATTATGTAAAAGGAGCCAATATAGCCGGATTTGTAAAAGTAGCTGACGCTATGTTGGATCAAGGCATCATTTGATTAAATGTTTTAAATTTTCTACAAGTCGAATTATTGTTTGTTTACTTTAATTCGACTTTTTTTGTTAAATAATTAAAAAACACTACTAAAATTAAAATATTTTACATATTTTTAGAACGTAAATGAGAAAAAAAATCCATATCGTTCTAACGATATTATTGATATTGGGTATTGGTATTCTTTCACAGTTAGTTTGGGATGAATATACATATGGAAATATATGCCCGAGATTTTTAATCATTCCCGTTTGCTATATTGGAATCGTATATTTATTGTTATTGTTATTACTTCATATTTTTTCCAAAGAATTATGGTATCTTCTTATCAATGGATTTGGCATTGCCTTAGCCGGTTTTGCTAGCGTTCTTCATTATTTTGAAAAGATTGAGTGCATTATATTAGAATTCGGTATTGTGTCCTGTTATTTATACTTCGTATTTTTCTTAGTTTACTTAATATTAAAAGCAATTCAACTAAGAATGAAGTATTCTTAAACACCAATAACAAACTGCCCCCAGGTAAGAAAAAATAGAGATACCAAAACAACACCTATTATATTAAACCAAAACCCTGCTCTAATCATATCTCTCATACTTACATAGCCCGACCCGAAAACAATAGCTTGGGTAGGTGAAGCTACCGGCATCATAAAGGCGCAGCTAGCTGATAAAGTGGCAGGTATCATCAAAATCCTGGGATCCATATTAAAGGCTTTAGAAGCTTCTGCAATGATAGGAAGGATAAGATTTGTGATAGCTGTATTGGAGGTTATTTCGGTGAGGAAAGTCAATATAAATGAAACAGAAAAAACAGCGGAAGTAGTAGAGCTTATATTCCATTGTGCAAATGAATCTCCTACTATAGAAGCTAAACCTGACATTTGAAAGCCTCCGGCCAAAGCTAATCCACCACCAAATAGAAGTAATATCCCCCAAGGAACAGCTTTGGTATCCTGCCATTTTAAAATACTTTTTCTATTTGGATTTGAAGAGGGTATGATAAATAACAAGATGGCTGCAAAAATGGCAACCGCAGCATCTTTTGCTTCAGGTATGCCCAAATAAAAACGCCATCCATGTATAGTAAATGCCTCTCCCAGTTGTATGTCAGAGCCAGTAAGCCATAAAACTGCGGCTAATAAAAAAACTAATCCGGCTCTTTTTTCATCAGGAGTAATTTTGCCTAATTCCAAATAGGAGGATTTAATTACCTCATAGCCACCCAATATTCTTGTATTGGGCATTTTAAAAATGAATTTTACCAGTATCCACCAACCTATAAATAGAAAAAATATACTCATGGGTAAGACCATGATCATCCATGTTACGAAACCAACAATGGGAAGATTAGGGAACAAGGTTTCATACATTTCCAGAAATACCAAATTAGGTGGGGTGCCAATTACAGTAGCCATTCCACCAATATCTGCAGCATAGGCCAGGCCTAACATAATTCCTAGTCCTAAATTTGTTAATGATTTGCCTTTAAGTCCATTCGCTTTAGCAGTTTCCAAAACAGACAAAGCTACCGGCAGCATCACCATTACTGTAGCAGTATTCGAAATCCACATGCTCAATAAGGCACTAGCCAACATAAAACCCAAGACTAATTGATGGGGTTTATCACCTATTTTGTGTAATAAAAACAAAGCAATACGTTTATGCAAACCTGTTTTTTGGATGCCAATGGCCAGAATAAAACCACCCAAAAAAAGATAAATAATGGGTTTGGCATAATAAGCTGTGACTTCCCCGAGTGTTCCAACGTCAATTACTGGTAAAAATACGATTGGGATCAAAGAGGTTACGGCTAGTGGTAGTAATTCCGTTATCCATAAAACAGCCATTAAAACAATCATAAAAGCTACAGCTGGCGCTTTGGGATATGTAGAATTTGGGGTAATAAAATAGGCTATAATAGCAAGTATCAAAGCCAAAAGTAGTAAGAGTGTTTTTTTATAAGTTTGTAATACAGCCATACCAGTGTAAAGGTATGAAAAATTACTCCTCCGTCAACACATCAATAGTAGGCTGTTTAAATACCTTTTTGTTGGCAATACGGTTCTCAAGAGAAAGCAACAATGAAGGGAGAAGAAGCAGGTTGGAGAGCATAGCTACCAAAAGTGTTCCTGAAACTAATCCTCCCAATGCTTTCGTGCCGCCAAAACTGGAAACGGTAAATACCAAAAATCCAAAGAACAGTACGATAGAAGTATAGAACATACTGATTCCTGTTTCCCTAATTGCAGCGTAAATGGATTTCTTGACTTTCCAGTTCGTCGCTATCAATTCCTGCCGGTATTTAGCCAGAAAATGTATCGTGTCATCCACCGATATTCCAAAAGCAATACTAAAAACCAAAATGGTGGAAGGTTTAAGTGGTATGCCTAAAAAACCCATTACTCCGGCTGTTAACAACAAAGGTAACATATTGGGAATGAGTGATATAATAATCATACGGATACTCCTAAACATATAACCCATAAATAATGAAATAAGTAGTACCGCAAGTCCTAATGAAATAAAGAGGTTTTTAATCAGGTAATTAGTACCTTTAAGAAAAACCAATGCTTTACCTGTCATGCTGATCTCATATTTTTCTTTGGGAAATGTTTTATCTATTCTGGATTGGATACGTTCTTCTATAATCTCCATCCTTTCTGTACCAATATCTTTCATAAAGGTAGTTAGACGAGTGTACTGCCCGGTAGAATCTACATAAGTTTCTAAAAGATTTTCATTTCCGCCGGAATTTTTGACATAGGGCATAATGAAAACCTGCTCTTCACGTGTCGGTAGTTGGTAATAGTCCGGATTATTGTTATAAAAGGCTTGTTTAGTATATTTTACGGCATCTACTATAGAGATACTTCTTGATAGGTCCGGTATTTCATCAATGATTTCATTGAGTTTTTCCATCCTTTTAAGCGTTCCCAGTTTCATGACATTTTTTGGTTTTTTGGTATCTATCAGAAATTCCAGTGCCATAATACCACCAAACTCATTCTCAATAAACTGAACATCTTTGGTAAACTGTTTGCTTTGAGGTAGATCTTCGATTAAGCTACCCGAAACTTTGATCATATATATACCGATCATACTCAATATGAGAATGATTACACTTGTGATATAAATTTCTATCCTTTTGTGACGAACAGTATTCTCCAACCAGTTAATAATCTTGTCTATCCATGGTTTAGTAAGATGCCGTAAATGTTTTTCTTTGGGTATAGGCATAAAGCTATATACAATAGGGATAATCAATAAGGTCAACAAAAATATTCCCAAAATACTGACAGAAGCAATTATTCCAAATTCACTCAACATCTGGCTGCGTGTAAAAATAAATGTAGCAAAACCTGAAGCAGTTGTTAGGTTGGTCATCAAGGTAGCATTTCCTATTTTTGAAATAACTCTCGTTAGTGAACGTGCTTTATTTCCATGTTTGTTAACTTCCTGCTGGTATTTATTGATCAGGAATATGGCATTGGGAACTCCAATTACGATTATTAAAGGCGGTATGAGGGCAGTCAATATGGAAATCTCATACCGAAATAAACCAATAAAACCAAAGGCCCACATAACGCCAATACTTACGACAATCATTGTAATGAAGGTAGCTCTAAAGGACCGGAAGAATAAAAAGAATATAAAGGCCGTAATGAATAATGCCAATCCTAGAAACATCTGCATTTCATCACTTATATTTCTCGAATTCATAGTACGAATATAGGGCATACCCGAAACGACAACATCAACATTATTATCCCTTTCAAAAGCTTCAACAAGAGGATTGAGCTCTTCTAGAATAAATTTTTTCCGGGTTGGTGTGTTTACAATATCTTTTTTCAGATATAATAGACTTTGCAGTGTCCCCGTCTCCTTATTGTATAACAAATTGTCAAAAAAGGGTAGTTGGGTAAAAAGCTCTGTTTTAATTTTTTCTACGGCCTCTTTTGATTCAGGGTGTTCCTCAAATAAGGGTTCGATGATGAATTTTTTATTCTTACTGTCTTTTATAAGTTTTTTTACATCACCAATGGAAGCCGCATAGGCGACTTCATCATAATTTTGAAACTTTTTTGCCAGGTCGATCCAATTATTAAATTTTTTGGGTTCAAAAAGACTAGAATCTTTAACAGCAAATAGTATGAGATTTCCTTCTTCTCCAAAAAGTTCCAGAAAGCGTTCATATTGTTGGTAAATAGGATGGTCATCCGGTAGGATATTGGCTTCAGTATGTGAAAAATGGGCATATTTCCAATTGGATGCCAAAAATAATGTTATCGCAATTATAGCCAGAATCACAAAAATCCTGCCTCTTAAAATAATCCGCGATACATAAGCCCAAAAATTCATTCGAAAAAATTTGTGCAAAAATAGTAAAAACCCAGAACTAATATCTAATAAAAGTCTGGTTAAGATGTTTTGATAAAGACGTATACTTTTGTTTTATAAGCATTAAAAAAATAATGTAAATTCGTAATTTCTAATACGAGTTTATGCAAAAGGATTATTTCTCGCACGAAACAGCTATTATTGATGATGGATGCCAAATAGGTGAAGGAACTAAAATATGGCATTTTTCACATATTATGACAGGTAGTGTGATAGGTAAGAACTGTAATATAGGACAGAATGTGGTCGTTTCACCTGAAGTGGTTTTAGGAAATAATGTCAAAGTCCAAAACAATGTGTCTATCTATACCGGTGTGATCTGTGCCGATGATGTTTTTTTAGGTCCATCCATGGTTTTTACCAATGTGACAAATCCACGAAGTGCTGTGGTGAGAAGGGGGCAATATGAAAAAACACTAGTAGAGAAGGGAGCCAGTATTGGTGCGAATGCTACAGTAGTGTGTGGAAATAATATTGGCAAATTCGCCTTTATCGGAGCCGGAGCAGTGATAACAAAGGATGTGTCTCCTTACGCATTAGTAATAGGAAACCCGGCTAAGCAAGTAGGCTGGATGAGTGAATATGGACATCGATTAATTTTTGATGAAAAGGGTTTTGCTTCCTGCCCTGAAAGTGGGGAAAAATACCAATTTAAAGATCAAAAAGTATCTAAAATACAAGACTAAATATGGCTTTAAAATATTCTATTCTTAGTTTCTTTTTATTGTTGAGCTTTACATTATTTAGTCAGGTTGAGAAACCTGTAAAATTAGTGAGCTGTTCACAAGAGCAAGCCGAGCAACTTGAAGAATGTTTTGTCAACACCATAGCTGAAAAGTTTTATACAAATTTCAAAGAGTCTTCCGATGCTCAAAGCCCCACTTTTAGTGTTTTCTTTTCGGCTACCAAAGAAGCTACTTATAAGATTTTGTACATCAGTATTGAGGATTCGGATATTGTGAAAGAAGTCAATAGGGTATTTACACTATTTCCAGATTTTGAACCGGCTACTTTTGAGGGGAGAAGATTGGATAAACAATATATGCTTTATTATCCTGAAACCGAAACTGAAGTTGCTCAAGTGCCTTTGATTAAAAAAGAGGAGCCTAAACTTTCAACAGGTTTAAAAAAATTGATCAATCTACCTTTAAGTTTAGAAAATAACGAGGCACTATCAACTTATGTTTTAGCATCTGATTCTCATACTATTTTTAAGCCCTATATTTTTGAAGAAGTAGCTCTTTATTCTGATTTGGATTCTATAGATCAGAATTTGTTTTATAATAAATCAAGTTGGGGTGGTAGGAGGTTGTTGAACGAACACCTATTCCAATATGAATCAGCGGAATACTGGTTTGAAGTGGATCCTGTTTTTGACATACAATTAGGAAAAGTACAAGATGTTGAGGATTACACTTATCTAAATACAAGAGGGTTTATATTTCAGGGAGGTTTTTCTAATAAACTGGGTTTTTCCACTACTATTTATGAAAATCAAGGACGCTTTGCACCTTATGTCAATGCTTATTCACTTTATAAAAAACCTATAGCTGAAGCCTATGCTGTGGTGCCTTCCAGAGATATTTCCAAAGAGTATCAGTCGAATGCTTTTGATTTTCCATTGGCTACAGGTTATGTGAGTGCGCAGCCATTCAAATTTATGAATGTTCAATTTGGCCATGATAAGAATTTTATCGGGGATGGGTATCGCTCTTTATTCTTATCGGATGTTGGGGCACCCTATACTTTTTTGAAAGTTAAAACCAAATTTTGGAAAATACAGTATACCAATCTCTGGACTTGGCTGCGGGATGTCAATACTGAAACGGCTAACGATGAACCATATAAAAGAAAATACATGGCTCTTCATCATTTGAGTTGGAATGCCACCAAAAATCTCAATATTGGCCTATATGAAAGTGTGATATGGGCCAAGACCGATGAACAAGGTTTTGATCCTCAATATTTGAACCCTGTTATCCTATATAGAGCTTTAGAATATGAAAATGGTTCAAGAGCAGGCAATGCCCTTCTCGGATTGAATGCTTCCTATAAATTGTGGCACACCGCAAAGATTTATGGACAGTTTCTATTAGACGAATTGACTTTTGAACATTTTTTAGATAATACCGGTTATTGGGCTAATAAATATGGGTATCAAATTGGTGCTACCTATTACAATGCGTTTAAAGTTCCTAACTTAAGCTTTCAGCTCGAATACAATCAGGTGCGTCCATTTACCTATTCACATAGTAATACTTCCCTTAATTATGGCCATGTCAACCAAGCCTTAGCACATAACTGGGAAGGTAACTTCAAAGAGTTTATTTTTAAAACCGATTTTCAAAAAGACCGATGGTTTGGGCATTTAAAATTTATTTCCGGGGTTAAAGGTTTTGACTATAGTGAGGGAGTTGATTCATATAGTTATGGGGGGAATATTTTTCGTTCTAATTCAGAGAAAAATTCCGTTTTTGGTGTCAATATGACGCAAGGTAACAAAGCTGATATCTTAATTGGGGAATTACAAGCCGGTTATCTTGTAAATCCTTCCAGTAGGCTTAAATTGTTCGGTAGTATCTTGTATAGAGATTTTAGTTCTACTGAGTCCAACTTGATCTATGAAAATGGCCATACGCTATGGTTTAGTCTTGGTTTACGGACCGATATCTTGAATTGGTATTGGGACTTTTAAACAATTTACTAAGTATTATTTTCAGTTTATTTTGCCTTAAAACCTATATTGGTTATGTATGATTTAATACACACTTTTTTAATATTCCTATATTATTCATGAATTTTGAGTATGTAGTTACAAGGCGTCTGACTTTTGTAGTTACAAGTGTATTACAAAAAGTTAGCAACGAAATAGATATGTACTCAAAATGCAAGCGATACCCAAATTTGGGCATGTAAAATAGCCATTAATAATTATTTAGGAAGCTCATATACAGTCACTTAATCATATTTAACAATACTTGCGGTGAATGATACGGGAAATCTATTTTAAACTATTAAATATAATTGAAGTCTTAATAAATAGAAAAACTATTTATCATGAAAAAAATACTATTTGTTGGATTGCTTTCTCTGTTTTTATGCTCGTTAAATTCGTGTGTCATTCATACAAGAACACCACGTAAAAAAGTAGTTTATATCAAACACCCACCTAAAAATCACCAAGTAGTCCTGGTTAAAGGAAAAAGATATTACCATTGGGATAGTAAATATTATAAAAAAACTCCCAATGGATTTGTGGTTGTAAAAGTATACTAGGCTTTTAAGGACGCCAATACCGCGGTGATGTTTCAGTCGTTTTTTGATCCCAGTAATCATGGGTAACAATATGTCCGTCAGGTGTTAAGAGCCTACGTTGAAAAATCCAAATAGCTGGATTAAACACCATATCGGTTACTGCTATAGTATAGCGTTGAGGTTCTTCTTCCGATTTTCTTTTTTCTTCTTGAATAAGTACTTCGAAACCATTGTACTCTAGTAATTCTTTCAAAAAATCTACACGCTCTTTTGTTGTTTTTTTCTCAACAAAAGTAACTCTTGTATCGTCAATACTGCCAAATTGATGTTTGCCTTGTAATTCCATTTGCTAAAAAATATTTTGACTCAATGCTACAATATAATCGTATAAAGGGCTATATAATCCTAAGACAAAAATACCAGCCACTGTTATAATCAAACCGATTCTCATAAAAGGTTTACTTTTAAAATAAGGAATAGCCTCATCGCTTTTTCTTAAAAACATCATTCTTACGGGCAAGAGATAATAATAGAGTGCTATGGTGACATTAACAACAGCAAGGAAAACTAATAAATAGTAACCTTTAGAAGCGGCAGCCGTATATAAGAAAAATTTACCAAAGAATCCGGCAACAGGTGGTATACCAGCTAAAGAAAATAAAGCTAAAAGAAATACAAGTGCTAATTTTGGATTAGTTCTATATAGGCCGGTATAATCATCCATATTTTCTTTTCCGGTTTGTAAAGAAATAGCTTGTACCACCCCAAATGCGCCCAAATTGGAAAATACATAGATTAATACAAAATAAACTATTGTTGACACACCTAAGGCTTCTGTATTAATAATACCCAACATCATAAAACCTGCTTGCGCAATGGATGAGTAGGCTAGAAATCGCTTCATATTTTGTTGGCGTAAAGCAAAAAGGTTACCCGTGAACATAGTCGTTAGGGCTAAAACATAGGCCACTATTTTCCAGGATTCTGATAATACTGGTAGTATTGTAAATAAGATTATCATCAAAATAAAAATGGCAGCTCCTTTAGAAACTACAGATAAGTATGAAGTTATACTTATAGGTGCCCCTTCATACACATCGGCTGTCCAAAAATGGAAAGGTGCCAATGAAATTTTAAAACCTACACCCGAAATGAAAAATATCAAGCCCAAAATGGCTAAGGGAGAGTTCTGTAAGTTAGAAGCTAATGCATCAAAGAAAATAGAACCTCCAGTGGCATATAACATGGAAATTCCAAATAGTGTGATACCGGATGCCAATGCTGCAGATAAAATTAACTTGATACTCGCTTCTGTTGCTTTATGATTATGTGAATTATAAGCAACTAAAGCGACCAGTGGTAAAGTTGATAATTCCAAACCTATGTAGAATATCAAAAAGTCACCCGATGAGATCATAAAATACATCCCCAAAAGTGATGAGAATAAAAGCACAAAAAATTCAGCCACTTTATTATACGCCAATGTTTTTTCTTTTAGCCAATCAACGGATTGGAATAAGATAATAAGTACACCAACATTCAACACATTTTTAAAAAAATCAATCAATCCGTTAGTACGAAAAGATCCACCAAATAATTCTCCAACTTGATTGGGGAAAAAGCCGATCAAAGTATGTGCGAAAAACAAAGCTAAAGCAATGTTGATCAATCCTTTTTTTTGTTCGGGTTTTGAAGAGATTTCTAAAACCAGCATGATCAGGATCAAGGCCAGAAGCAAAATCTCATTTCGCATCATAAAAAAACTAGTCCAATTCATTTCCTAATATTTTCTATATAAATTTTAAATTTTTATATCAACTTTTCGATAAAGGGTAATATATCTGTATTGATCAAATTAGTCAACCACAATGGTAAAATACCCATACCTACCACCGGGATCATCAACAAGTAAATACCTGTACGTTCATACCAAGTAGCTTTAGGCAATTCATTATAGGAATCATCCCTTAAAGGCCCCATAAGCATCATACCTACCACTCTTAAAATATAAACGGCTGTTATAACAATCGCAGAGACAACCAATATCGACATTACTCGATGGAATGTATCTGTATGTTGGAAAGCACCTGCAAAAATGTTCATCTCAGATACAAAACCACTCATCCCCGGTAAACCAAGGGAGGCTAAACCGGCAATTACATATATCAAAGAAATAAAAGGGATTACTTTCAGTAAGCCACCCATTTTGGTCGCATCGCGTGTATGTGTTCTGCCGTAAATCATACCGATCAAAGCAAAGAAAAGTGCTGTCATAAAGCCGTGTGATAAGGATTGCATGAAGGCACCTGTCCAGGCAGTTTTGTTGAGCATTAATAAAGCAAAAATTACCATACCCAAGTGGCTCACAGATGAATATGCATTGATATATTTTAAGTCGGTTTGTTTGATGGCACTTAAAGCACCATACACCACACCGATAACTGATAGTACAATAAATAGATCTGTCCAATGTAAAGCACCGGCCGGTAATAAGAACATCGCCACTCTAAAAATACCATAACCACCTAATTTCATCAATACCCCTGCGTGCAGCATTGAAACTGCCGTTGGTGCTGAGGCATGTCCATCGGGTGACCATGTATGGAAAGGAAATAGCGCCCCAATAGTAGCAAAACCAATAAATACTAAAGGGAAAAATAGTTTTTGAGCCTCTATAGGAATATGCACTTTGGAGATCTCTAAGATATTAAAAGTCAATGCACCACCGTCGGCATTGGAGTGATAGTAAATACCTAATATACCTACCAATAAAACAGCTGAAGCTCCCATTAACATTAAGGTAAGTTTCATCGCAGCATATTCTCGGGGGCCACTTCCCCAAATACCTATCAATAGATACATAGGTATCACAGCGATCTCATAGAAAACGAACATGGTAAAGAGATCAATGGAAATAAAGAAACCATAAACTCCGGTTGCTAAAATAATTAGTGTGATAAAAAACTCTTTAGGCATATCATCCACCATCCAAGAGATGAATACACCTGCCAGAACAATAGTTGCCGTAAGAATGATCATTAATATAGAAATCCCATCTACGCCTATACTGTAATGAATATTAAAGGGCTCAAACCACATGACATCTCTGGTAAAGAGCATTACTGCATCATTGGTAGCTCTTTCTTTAAAATAAGCAAAGATCAGATTGATAGCCATGCCTAATTGAAGGGCAGAACCAATCATGGCAACCATACGTGATTGCTTTAATTCTTTTGTAAAGAGTAAAGCTATTGAAGTTAGAACAGGAACTACTACGAAAAGTGTTAAAATATCCATATTACCAGATGTATAAAACAATTAAAACTAAAACAAAAACACCACCTACAAATGCCAAGGCATAATCTTGAATTTTTCCGGATTGTAATCCTTTAATCAATTTTGAACCACGTACCGTAGAGTTTCCTATTAAGTTCATAGTGCCATCTACTACATTTCTATCAAACCAGGCAAAGGGTGCTGCTATACGTTTAAAAATAATTTTCTTTGTGATAAACAAATACAGTTCATCCATATAGAATTTTCTGAAAGTCCATTGATATAAACGCCCAAAGGCTTTACTGATTCTTTCAGGATAATTAGTTGGTTTTTTATAAAAAACATAAGCTATAATAATTCCTATCAGACCTACAGCTACTGCTATAGAGGCCATCCCCCAATTAACATGCCCGTGAAAACCAACTCTATCAGGTGTTAGCCATTCTGTCATGGGTAAATACCCGGAGGCAATACTCATGAATGCTAAAAATAGCATAGGTAATGTCATAGACCATGGAGATTCATGAGGCGTATGTTCATATTCGGTTTTCTTGCCCCAGAAAATACTAAAATATAATCTAAACATATAAAAGGCTGTCAAACCTGCAACAAACAATGTAATAAAGTATATAGGTTTGTTATGTTTAAAAGCAGCTAATAATATTTCATCTTTACTAAAAAAACCGGCTGTAAATGGAAAGCCTGAAATGGACAAGGCAGCAATTAAAAAAGTGATGCTCGTGATTTTCATGTACTTGTGTAGGCCACCCATATCTTGCATAAAATTACTATGAACTGAGTGAATTACAGAGCCTGCCGCTAAGAATAGTAAGGCTTTAAACATGGCATGAGTAAATAAGTGCCACATGGAAGCCATATAACCTACTCCTTCATGCTCGTAATAGCCTGATACACCTAAGGCCAACATCATATAGCCGATTTGAGACATGGTTGAAAAGGCCAGCACGCGTTTAATGTCATACTGCGTCAAAGCTATAATCGCTGCAATAAGAGTAGAAATAGCACCTACCCAAGCCACTACATGCAGGGCATAACCATTTTCAACAAAATGAAACATGGGAAACATCCTGGCCACCAAATAAACTCCGGCTACAACCATGGTAGCAGCATGGATCAAAGCTGAAACAGGTGTAGGGCCTTCCATGGCATCCGGAAGCCAAATGTGTAACGGGAACATCGCAGATTTACCGGCTCCTCCCATAAACATTAAAATCAAAGCCCAGGTAATAACCGATAAGCCCATAAATGAATGAGATGCCCAGTTAGATATTGCCACTCCATTAATATCATTCAATGTCATAAAATCATAAGAGCCTCCATAATATCCCATTAGTAGAATACCTATTAAAAACCCTAAATCTGCAAACCTAGTTACAATAAAAGCTTTCTTTGCAGCTGCTACAGCTGAAGGTTTTTCGTAATAAAACCCTATCAACAAGAAAGAAGAAAGCCCAACTAATTCCCAGAAAATATAAATCTGGAATAGATTAGTGGCGACTACCAATCCCATCATAGAGAATGTAAAAAGTGAAAGAAATGCAAAAAATCTGGTGTATCCCCTATCTCCTTTCATATATCCTCTACTATAAATATGAACCATCAATGATATAGTTGAAACGACAACCAACATCATTACTGAAATAGGATCTATCATGACACCCATATCTATTCTTAGCGTTTCTGTAAAGTTCATCCAATTATACTTGAAACCATAGAAAGTAGTAAATGCTCCATCTACTTTTGGTACATGTAAAAAATATTGAATGGCAGTATAATAAGACAGGATGGCTACCACACTTAATGCTGCCACACCTATCCATCCGGAAACTATAGGTTTAATTTTATTATAAAAGAAACCTAAAAACAGAAAGGTAAAAATTGGGATAATTAAAATGTATATTGTATAACTGAAATCCATTTTTTTATTCTTTTTACTTTAAGAATGTTAATAATTGATTAGTACTTCATTGTCTCCGTTTCTGAAATGTCTACAGAGGTATGTAGCCTGTATAGATTGATAATTATTGATATCGCTAAAGCCGTTTCGGCAGCAGCTACTGCAATAATAAAAATGGCAAAAAATACCCCTTCCAACATATTTGGATATAAATACTTATTGATAACAACAAAGTTCAATACCGACGAATTAAGTATCAATTCAATGGACATGAGCATAGTGATTAAGTTTTTTCTTGTTAAAAAACCATACAAGCCCACAAAGAAAAGTATACTGGACAGGGTTAAAATTTCGTAAATGCTAATTCCTTCTATCATGTTCTTTATTTAATGTTTAATGTTCGATTATTATTTTTATTTAAATTTTTATTCCTTTAAAATCAGTTTTGTTTAGCTGTAACCTATACAAAATGCAACTCAAAGTAATCCTTAATATTTAATAAAATTCTTAATTATCAATTGCTTGTCTAATTTTAACTTAATTATATAAACACCATTTGATATATGTGAAATATCAATAGAGTTTATTCCTTTATCTAAATCTCCTTTACTAATTATTTTCCCGTTCGTTTCAAAAAGTTCGAAAGTAGAATTATTTTCTAATGAAATAACAATGTACTCTGTAGCAGGGTTGGGATAAATTCTTATTGCGTTGTTGCCTTCAATAGAACTAATATTTAATTCTTCACATTCTTGCTCATTGTTGACAAATGTAGTCGTTTCATCTATATGCCAATTTTCTAAATAACTTGCATTAGTATCATCTACGAAAATACAGTCCAAATTGGTATCATTTGCCCAAAATACAGATATGTTTTCATTATTTCCATTCCTCATATCTAAATAATTAAGCTGTGGATTATAACTACAACCTATAGATGTTAAATTTGGATTATTGGAAAAATCTAAAGCTTCAAAATTGCCGTAAGTACAGCTAAAGTTTAACAAATTAATGTTATTTGTCAAATCAATATGTGTAATTGAGTTATATGATATATGAATATAAGATAGATAAATATTTTGTGAAACATTAAGAAATGTCAAATTATTACTCCATGCAGTCAAATTGGTCAATTCTACACATTCTGATATATGCAAGTTATTTATATGATTTATATGACAATCGATAGTTTCAAGAGAAGGACATTGGCTTAAATCTAAACTTGTTAATTGATTTTCATAACACTCCAAAGTATGTAATACAGGGCTATTAAGCTGTATATTACTGATTGAATTAGCCTGACAAACCAGCCATTCTAAATTTGTGTTGTTGGATAATTCTAAACTGGTCATTTGATTAAAAGCACAACCAAATACCTTTAAATTTAAGTTTTGTGAAAGATCAATATTTGATACGGTATTATAGCTAAAATCTAGAAACTCTACAGCCATAAAATCTTCTATTCCTGTCATATCGGAAATACCGGCAAAGGAAGGTAAATCTAAATGGGTTACATTTTCAATATTTGCAGTTAAAACCTGTCCATTATTGGGTGTTCCGTCACCCATTCCGTTATCTTCTAAAAATGCTTCAAAAGCAGAGTCGGGTATGGCTGTATATTGAGCCAAAAGCATTACTGACATCATATTAAATAGTAAGAAAAATACCTTTTGTTTCATTCTATTTACATTAATGTGTTATTACAATTTGCTTTATAACTAATTCTCCATTATCGTAAAAGTGTAGAAAATAAACTCCTTCATCCAAGGTTAATGTATTAATTGTTTCAATTACATTAACGCTTTCACCAGATAATATCTGAACACTATAATTATCATAAAGATAGTACTGGTATGTATTATTTGGTTTATTTCTAAGATCTAAATTTAACTTATCATCTGCAGAATTAGGATAATAATTTAATGAAGCAGGGTCACAAGGATTACCAGAATGTGTATATGTTGAAACCCATTGTAAATGTTCTACAAGAGCCATTGCAGTCTTTACACGTCTCGCTTGTCTGTAAGTAATATGAGTCAAACAAGTAGGATGACTATATGACATTAAATTCAATTCATCAGGCTCATATGGTTCCCCATTTTGATCTATTCCACTTCCTAACCATTCACATGTAGAAGTGTCTACATTGAACCCTAAACCGGGGTCAGCAGGTGTGTCAATAATGTAATCTCCACAAATATCAGAGTTTGACCCATCAACAAATTCAGGACATTGGTCGGGGTCACCTGTTTCAGTTACAGTTCCATGATGTGTATGCCATAGATTTAGAACATGTCCCATTTCATGTGATAATACGTGAGATCTTACTAATGGGTATTCATTATTTGCGCCAAAAGAACCAGTTACCATCAACTTAGTTGGATTATCCCCTACACCTGACGCCATACCATAACCATTTCCTGAAATAGGATGGTTCACAAAATCATCAAATAAATAAATATCTATCCCATTTTGATGATCATATTGAGTATTATTAGGATTCATGATGCTTGAAGGTGAATTATAAAGATATGTATCATCAATATAGTGTATAATTCCATTCAAATCAAAAAATATATTATAAGGGTTATAGGCATCATCAAGATACCCGAGTGCATCATTTACATTTGAAACAGATTGTCCGCCTGTTCCGTCGTCACGTCTAATCACATGAACATAAATTTTTACACAAAATGAATAGGGCATATAGTCAATATAATACTGATGATTGGGAATTCTATCAGTATTTACAAACAAATCTTTATTTGGTGAATATGATGAAGTTTCGCAAAATGTTTGAGAAACAGCATTTAAAGATAAAAATACTATAATAACCAGTGATAAAATAATTTTTTTCATTTTATTAGTTATTAGTAATAATAGTATACACTTCATCATTTAATACTCTGGCTAACTGCCATATCTCTAATTCTTCAAAATATTTTATTGTTGCCATATCTATCTAACCTTAAGCCTTTTAACTTTAAACAACTAAATTTTTTTTCTTCCTTTGGCTATGATAATAGAACCAATCATAGCAGCTAAAAGTAATATACTGATAACCTCAAACGGTAAAATATAACCACCTTCACCATAGTTAAGAAAACCTTTTCCTAAGGAGTCTACTTCAATACTATCTTTGTTGGGAATAACTTCAAATTTATGATAATAAATAGTGGTCAATGTAATAGTAAGCCCTACAAAATTGATGAGTGCAATAAGAATTTTTCTTGGAAATTTAGGTTCATCTAATTCACCTTCTATATGATGTACCAGAAGTACAGCAAAAATGAATAAAATGATGATACCTCCACCATATACAGCCATTTGTACAGCTCCTAAGAAATTGTAATCCATCATAAAATAAAGAGCTGCTATACCTAATAATGTCATAAGAAGGTAAATTACTGCTCTAAGAATTTTTTTACTCGTCACTGAAGCAATGGCAAAAACAATGATAATGAGGGCAAAAAAATAAAAAAATATTTTTTCCATAAGTTTAAATTCCAATAATTAAAAATTCAAATTCCAAATACTTAACTTCTCTTTTTCAAAATTGCAGAAAATATTTTTCTAAGTTCAATGATTTCTTCTCTTAACTCCTCGATAACTCTATCATTATTTAAATCATTAGTTTCCTTTATTAACCTTAACCAATATCCGGTTTCTTTAGCTTCTTTGCGACAAATTTTAATTCTAAAATTGAAGTCTTTATCACTGAGTTTTTCATTGGCTTCAATATAATTTGCACCTACAGAACCGGATGACTTTATGACTTGTTTAATATCATCATTGCTAACTACCGAATAGGGAATTTCCTTCGCAAAAAGCCTTACTCTTTTTGCCAATTGAAAAGTGCGTTCTTCTAAATTATATATTTTACTTTCCTTCATTTTTCAGCATCCTAATATTTGGAATTTGGTTATTTATCAGTTGTTTATTCCTTTACTTCCGGATGCAGTTTTGATCCGGGTTTATTTAAAACTTTTGTGAGCTTTGTACGGTCATATACAGACCCTTCATAATTATTTGACATAACTATGGCATCAGTAGGACAAGCTAAAATGCACAAGTTACATAAGGTACACATTGAGTAATGATATATGTGTTTGTCAATAATTTTTACTTTCTTTCCCGTTTCGGGATTGACCACCCTATCCCAAATAATCTCAATACTACCATTAGGACAAGCTATTTCACAGGATTGACATCCGGTACAACGATGGTAATTATTCTCATCATGGGGCATCACTACCTCTCCACGAAAACGTTCAAAAATTTCAGGCCTTTCTTCCGGATATTGATTGGTAATGATCTCTTTACGAGCATTAAAAAAATACTTACCGGTTACCGTCATTCCTGTTAATAAGGATTTGATTCCGTGATATATATCTGAAAAGTACGACATACTTTAGCTGTTATTTATCTTAATTAAAAAGGCTACTTAAGTCCAGACCTAGCCAAACTATGATAGCCATTAATACAATATTCATTAAATTCAGTGGTAATAAATACTTCCACTCCAAAGTTAAAATTTGATCAATTCTTAATCGAGGGAAAGTCCATCTAAAAAACATCATTAACAAGATGATTATAAACACTTTTATAAAAAACCAAAGCGGTTGTAACCATACAATTCCATCAGTAATGCCAAATGGCGAAAGCCATCCTCCAAAAAAAACGGTTACCGCAATTGATGATATGATAAACATATTGATAAATTCAGCTAAAAAGAAATAGGCAAATTTCATCCCTGAATATTCTGTGTGATACCCTGCGCCAAGTTCTGATTCTGCTTCTACCAAATCAAAAGGGGTACGATTAGTTTCTGCTGTTCCGGCAATCATATAGATCATAAAGGCAATGATAGCAGGTATATGACCTTGTACTATCAACCAGCCCCCCGTACGTTGTACTTCAATAATCTCAGAGAGTTGTAAACTTCCTGTTAGGAGCACCATTGTCAATAATGAAAGTCCAACAGATAACTCATAACTGATGATCTGTACTCCACTACGCATGGCTCCAATAAGTGCATATTTGTTATTACTGGCCCATCCCCCAAGCAAAATTCCTATGACACCTACCGAAGAAACGGCTGTAAGAAAAAACAAGCCAATATTGATATCGAAAGCTTGTAAAGATTTTGAAAAAGCAAAAACACTTAGAGATATCAAAGCGGCAACTATAGGAAAATATGGTGCCAGGTTGTAAAGTAGCTTATCAGCTTTGATAGTACCTGTCAATTCTTTAGAAAGCAGTTTTAAGGCATCTGCAATGGTTTGAAAAATTCCCCAGGGGCCAACCCTGTTTGGCCCAATACGCAATTGTATCCAGGCAGCAATCTTTCTTTCCAATAACACTAAATATAAACCGGCAAGGGCAAAAAATATTAAATAAATGATTCCTATAATTGAGTAGGCTGTTATTTCGCCCCAAATACCCCAACCTAAGTTTTCAGAAAAGTAGCTAATTATATTAGCAAAAGTATTTGTAGAAAGTGCAATGTTCATTGTGTAACTTTTTTCAATATCTATCTATCAATATCAGGGATTACCAAATCTAATGTAGCCATTATAGCAACTAGGTCTCCAATTTTACTGCCTACAGAAATATGGTTTAGGACAGATAAATTAGAGAATCCTGGTGAACGGAATTTTACCCTGTATGGGTTTTTATTACCTTCACTATTTATATAAACACCTAGTTCACCGCGAGCTGTTTCCACCCGTTGATAATACTCTCCTTTAGGTAATTTTATAACAGCTTTAGTAGGTACTTGATAATCACCTTCCGGAATATTATCAATTAACTGTTCAATAATGGATAAAGATTCCCACATCTCGTCAATACGAACTTTATAACGGGCTAAGTTATCTCCTTCATGATATAAAGGCTGTTTAAAATCTACACGTTCATATGCAGAGTAGGGGTGTATTTTCCTAATATCGCTAGCCACACCCGATCCTCTGGAAACGGGCCCGGTTGTGCCAAAACTAATAGCATCTTCCTTGGTAAGGAAGCCTATTCCTTTTGTTCTTTTTTGAAAAATAATATTACCGGTCAATAAACGGTCGTACTCAGGTAACTTTGTTTTAAAATGAGCTACAAAATCTTTAACACGATTCACAAAATTTGGGTGAATGTCAAACATCAAACCACCCGGTTTGTTGTAATTCATCGTTAGACGAGCACCACAAGTTTCTTCAAAAATATCATTGATCATTTCTCTGTCCCGAAAACCATAGAAATAGGTTGTCAGGGCACCTATATCCATGCCAAAAACTCCCCACCATAAAGTATGTGAAGCGATTCTGGTCAATTCAGCGATTATAGTTCGAATGACTTTTACGCGATCGGGAATTTCTAATTGCAATGCTTTTTCAACAGCTAAACTAACCGCTTCGTTATTTATGTGAGAGGAAAGGTAATCCATTCTGTCTGTAAGGTGGACAATTTGCTGGTAGCTGTCTCTTTCACACATTTTTTCTATAGACCGATGAATATATCCTAAATCCGGTTCTACTTTTTTAATGATCTCTCCGTCTATCGTTAAAATCAATCTTAAAACACCGTGAGTAGCGGGGTGCTGAGGCCCCATATTAATCATGTACTCTTCCGTCTTAAATCGATCTTTAAGGTTTGGTTGTTTTATGTTTTTGGTTTCGATTTCCATATTTTAGTCTTTGGAATTTGACTTTTCCTATTTGGAAGTTATTTAACGATCATATTTATGGGGTCTACATAATCTTTTCTTAATGGATATCCTTCCCATTCATCTGTAAGTATTAGAGCTTTCATGTTTGGATGATTATTAAATTCTATACCGAATAAATCATGGATTTCCCTTTCATGTAATTCCGATGTTCTCCATATATCACAGACGGTATCAATTTTTACATTATCTCTGTCTTTTGTGTAAACCTTTAACACCATTTCATGTCCAAGTTCCATAGATCTGAGATGATAAATTACACCCAAGTTGTCACCCCAATCCATACCCGTTTCACAGAATAGGTAATCAAATTGTGTTTCGGGTGCGTTTTTAAGTTTTGTGGCTATTTCATGTAATTTTTCTTTGGAGACTGTAAGCGTAAGAAACTCAGTATTTTCTTCTGTAAATTCAAAACCTGAAGTTTCCGTATCAAACCACTTAATGATGGTTTTCTGGAGTTGAACATTAGTCATGATTGATCATTTTAATCGGTTTTATATGAGCCTTTCCTTCATCAAATCCATCCATTGGATTGGGACGATTAAGCGCATTTTCATTCATGATCTTTTCCTGAAGTTTGATCATTCCTTCCAAAAGTGCTTCCGGTCTTGGCGGACACCCAGGCACATATACATCTACAGGAATCACATGGTCGGCACCCTTGACTACTGAATAAGAGTTATAGTAAAATGGTCCACCCGATATAGCACAAGCACCCATGGCGATAACATATTTAGGTTCTGCCATTTGATCATATAATCTCCGGAGAACAGGTGCCATTTTATTAACAATGGTTCCAGCAATTATAATAAGGTCAGCTTGGCGCGGGGAAGGGCGTGCTACTTCAAATCCGAAACGGGAATAATCATTTGTGGCAGCACCAGTTTGCATCATTTCGATAGCACAACAACTGGTCCCGAAATAGAGTGACCATAAAGAATTTTTTCTTCCCCAGTCTATGACTTTGTTAAGGCTGGTAATAACGATATTTCCTCCATTACCACCCGGTATTACCTGGCCTGGAAAATCTGCAGGGATTTCTTGATTTATAGTTTTTATGTCTTTGTTCATTACTCCCATTTTAATGCTTGTTTTTTCCAGGCATATAGTAAGCCCAGACCCAATATGATTAAGAAAACTAATACTTCAACTAAAGCTACCCAACCCATATCCTTATATACAACAGACCAAGGCACTAAAAAGGCTACTTCTACATCAAAAATTAAAAATAAGATAGCGTATAGATAGTAACCTACTTTAAACTGAACCCAAGTTGGGCCTTTGGTAACCATACCACTTTCATAGGGTTCTCTTTTTTGTAAATTATCAGATTTAGGAGAAATCAAATTGGAGAGTGCATTAGCCCCTGCAACTAAGATGACTCCGAGTAAGAAAAAAATGAAAATTGCTATGTTTCCCATATTTAAATATTATTTTACTTCATAAGTTTCACCTGAGAAAAACAGATCATCTACACAGGTAAATTTGTCTTTTTCAGAAACAGAATTAACCAAATTTCGTTCTCTTTCTTCGAGAGTTTCCTCTTCAACGCTTCTGATAATACCTGTAACCAAAGGATACTCCATTTTTGCCAGCATCATATGTAAAGTTGAATCAGATTCTTGGGCGTTATGTACTATAATATCTTCTTCCTTAATGCCATTTTCGCCAATAGTAACTACTTCTAATTTAAGTCCATTTAAGATGAGCCCTTTGTTCTTTTCTTTACCGAAAATCATCGGTTTCCCATGTTCTATAAATAGTTGCTTGTCTTCTTTGACATCTCTATCTGTATACTTTTTGAAGCATCCATCGTTAAAAATCACACAGTTTTGTAATATTTCAACTAGTGCTGTCCCCTTGAATTTTTCTGCTTTGATGAAAACATCTGTCATTTCTTTAGGGCCATTTCCTCCCAAGCGGGCAAAAAATCTGGCACTGGATCCTATAGCTAACTCCCCGGGATTGAAAGGAGGTTGTGTATTGCCATAAGGAGAAGTTTTTGTTTTTTGACCTAACTCAGAAGTTGGTGAAAATTGACCTTTGGTAAGACCATATATTTCGTTGTTGAACAGGATGTAATTAAGGTCTAAATTCCTTCTCAATAAATGAATAAAGTGATTTCCCCCAATAGCCATAGAGTCACCATCACCACTGGCTACCCATACACTTAAATTAGGATTTGCCAATTTAGTACCTGTTGCAATTGCAGCAGCGCGTCCGTGAATGCCATGCACACCATAAGTGTCAACATAATAAGGGAAGCGTGATGAACAACCTATCCCCGAAATAAATACAAATTCTTCTTTTTTTCTACCCATCTCAGGAAGGGCTTTTTGAATGGCTCGTAATATTACATAGTCGTCACAGCCCGGACACCATCTTACTTCCTGATCGCTTTGAAAGTCTTTAAAAGTATATTTTACAGGTGTATTTTCCATAATTAAATAAGTTGCTTAAATTTTTCTGTTAACTCAAGAGTGGTAAATGGCAAGCCCTGAACTTTGTTGTATTGTAGATATTCAAACTCACTATATTTAGAGTTTAGAACCAATGCCATTTGGCCTTTGTTTAATTCACAAACAATAATTTTCTTGAATTTCTTAAGTACTTCACCTGTATTTTTAGGTAAAGGATTAATATAATTGAAGTGAAGATGTCCAATATTATAGCCTTCCTCATTCATTTGTGCTACGGCAGTATGTAAAGTACCATAGGTACCCCCCCAACCGATCACTAAAAGATCACCTTCTTCTGCTAATTCTGACTTGATGTCGGGTATGTAATTTTCAACTCTTTTTACTTTTTCTGCACGAATGTTAACTTGATATTCGTGGTTCTCAGAGTCATAGGATACGTTGCCGGTTAACTTGTCTTTTTCCAAACCTCCAATGCGGTGTTCTAAGCCTGGTGTCCCGGGAATGGCCCATTTACGCGCTAATGTTTTTTCATCTCTATTATAAGGGACATAAGATTCCGCTTCCGTAATAATATTATTTTTGATAGGAGGCAATTCAGAAGTCCTTTTAATCTTCCAGGGCGCAGATCCATTAGCTATATAACCATCGGTTAACAGGATTACTGGAGTCATGTGTTCAAGAGCAATTTTACAAGCTTGATAGGCATAGTCAAATGAATTATCGGGTGTACTGGCAGCGATAACGACAACCGGACTTTCTCCATTTCTTCCATATAAAGCTTGAAGCAGGTCAGATTGTTCTGTTTTGGTAGGTAGGCCTGTAGAAGGGCCTCCACGTTGAACATTTACAATAACAAGTGGTAACTCCATCATCATTGCCAACCCGATAGCTTCTCCTTTAAGTGCTAATCCGGGGCCTGAGGTAGTTGTAATTGCTAAATCACCGGCAAATGCTGCTCCAATGGATGAAGTGATACCTGCAATTTCATCTTCTGCCTGAAAGGTTTTAATACCATAACAATCACAACGGTGTTTTGACAATTCATGTAGAATGTCAGTAGCTGGTGTGATGGGATAGGAACCTAAGAATAGCTCCATACCAGAATTTTGGGCAGCAGCTAAGAATCCCCAAGCAGTGGCTGTATTACCATTAATAATACGATAGGTTCCTTTTTTCATTTTAGCAGGGGCTACCTGATAAGTGGTGGAAATTAATTCCAGTGTTTCAGCATAAAAGTAACCGGCTTGTAGCACTTTGGTATTGGCCTCAATAATCTGAGGTTTGTTCTTGAATTTTTTATTGAAAAAATCTATGGTATACTCCATAGAACGGTTATAGATAAAATAGACCATTCCCAAGGCAAACATGTTTTTGCTCCTTAAGATGGTTTTATTATCAAGATCCATATCTTTGAGCGCTTCTCGTGTATGCGTGGTCATGGCTACTTCAATAACCTTGTAATTTTCCAGGCTGCCATCGGTTAAAGGGTTGCTTTCATAATGAGCTTTTTCCAAATTTTTCCTAGAAAAGGAATCCGAATCTACAATAAGCATATGGCCTGGTTTTAAGGCGCTTATATTCGTTTTTAATGCAGCTGGATTCATGGCTACCAGTGTGTCTACAGTATCGCCGGGCGTTGATATTTCCGCACTACCCATGTGCACTTGAAACCCGGAAACCCCATAGAGGCTTCCTTGAGGTGCTCTAATTTCCGAAGGATAGTTGGGAAATGTAGCTACATCATTTCCAAAAAGTGCAGAGGTGTCTGTAAACTGAGTACCAGTAAGCTGCATACCATCCCCTGAATCTCCTACAAACCTAATCGCAACACTTTCTAAATGAATACCTTTTTTTGAATTATTATTAGTGCTTGTTGACATCTATACAAGAATTAGTTAACTATTTTGAAGTGACAAAATTAGAAAAAAACTATTGTCTGCAAGGATTTTACAAACTTATTTTGTGTAGAAATTAAAATAAAAAATATTCAATGACTTATGTCAGTTTTTTAAAAAGATGAATTGTAATTAATGCAACAATAAATGATAGCTTTTTTTAGGACACGAATATTATTTAGAATGATTCTAAATTTCAGAAAACTTGATGTTCCTTTTGTTATTTATGTAATTTTGTACTGTGTTAAATTTTAAAATTTTAAAATAATGGCTATTAAAATAACCGATGATTGTATCAACTGTGATGCATGTATCAGTGAATGTCCAAATACGGCAATTTATGAACCAGATCAGGAATGGTCTTATGCAGACGGTACTGCATTGAGTGGTGAAGTTACCCTCATGAGTAGTGGTGAAACAGTAGATGCAGCAGAAGAATTTGAAGCAAAATCTGATGAATTTTATTTTATCGTAACTGATAAATGTACAGAATGTAAAGGCTTCCATGATGAACCACAATGTGCATCTGTATGTCCGGTAGACGCTTGTGTCCCAGATGAAGACTTTGAAGAAACCGAAGAACAGCTTTTAAAGAAAAAAGTTTGGTTGCATGGTGAATAAAACATCCAGTTATCAAAAAAAGCCGGAATTAATTAATTCCGGCTTTTTTATTTTAAAATAGAGATTACTCATCTAGTTTCAATACGGCCATAAATGCAGATTGCGGAATTTCCACATTACCTACCTGGCGCATGCGCTTTTTACCTTTCTTTTGTTTTTCTAACAGTTTCCTTTTACGTGTTATATCACCTCCATAACATTTCGCAGTAACATCTTTACGCAAGGCTTTAACGGTTTCGCGGGATATAATTTTAGTTCCTATAGCTGCTTGAATGGGTATGTCAAATTGTTGCCTTGGGATTAAGCCCCGAAGTTTGGTGACCATTCTTTTACCAATGTCATAAGCACTGTCTTTATGAATCAATGCCGAGAGCGCATCTACCATATTTCCATTTAAAAGAATATCTAACCTAACCAGTTTAGATTCTCTCATACCTATCGGGTGGTAGTCGAAAGAAGCATAACCTCTGGAAACAGTCTTTAGCCGGTCGTAAAAATCAAATACGATCTCTGCTAAAGGCATATCAAAACTCAATTCTACCCGGTCACTTGTCAAATAGCTTTGATTAGTAATGACCCCTCTCTTTTCAATACAAAGTGACATCACAGGTCCAATAAAATCTGATTTGGTTATGATCGAGGCTTTGATATAAGGTTCTTCAACCCTTGCAAGAGCAGATGGGTCCGGTAAATCTGATGGATTGTGAACTGGGATAATTTCATCCGGGTTTTTAGTAGAAAAAGCATGGTAAGAAACATTGGGTACTGTAGTGATCACAGTCATGTCAAATTCTCTTTCCAATCTTTCCTGAACAATTTCGAGATGCAACATACCGAGAAAACCACAACGGAAACCAAATCCAAGTGCCGCAGAACTTTCGGGTGTAAAAATTAAGGAAGCATCATTGAGTTTTAATTTTTCCATAGAATTTCTCAACTCTTCATAATCTTCAGTATCAACCGGATATATCCCTGCAAATACCATCGGTTTTACATCCTCAAAGCCTTCAATGCGTTTATCGGTAGGATTCAATACATCGGTAATGGTGTCACCCACTTTTACTTCCTGTGCTTCTTTGATGCCGGTTACCAAATAGCCTACATCACCGGTGTTAATGATATCTTTGGGTATTTGTTTCAGTTTGAGTGTGCCGACTTCTTCTGCAAAATACTCTTTGCCTGTGGCCATAAATTTTACCCGTTGTTTTTTACGTATGGCACCATTGACAACCCTAAAATAGGTTTCAACGCCTCTGTAAGAATTGTATACAGAATCAAATATTAATGCTTGTAAGGGTGCATTAGGGTCACCGGTTGGGGGTGGTACACGTTCTATGATAGCCTTTAGTATTTGTTCAACACCTTCCCCTGTTTTACCACTAGCAGGAATTACATCTTCGGAATCACATCCCAAAAGCTCTACAATATCATCTGTGACTTCTTCAGGTTTAGCACTAGGCAGGTCAATTTTATTAAGTACCGGAATAATTTCCAGATCATGGTCAAGCGCCAGATATAAATTTGATATGGTTTGCGCTTGAATACTTTGTGCTGCATCTACAATTAAAAGTGCTCCTTCACAGGCCGCAATAGATCTGGATACTTCATACGAAAAATCTACATGGCCGGGGGTGTCTATCAAATTTAATATATAGGTCTCATTGTCATATTCATATTCCATTTGTATGGCATGGCTCTTAATTGTGATGCCACGTTCACGCTCCAGGTCCATAGTATCTAACAATTGATCTTGTCTTTCACGTTCGGTAATGGTTTTGGTAAAATCCAATAATCGATCCGCTAAGGTGCTTTTCCCATGGTCAATATGAGCAATGATACAAAAGTTTCTGATGTGCTTCATTAGTCTTAAAAAATCAGGCTCGCAAGATAGGGAATAAATTAAGATATATGAATTATGAGTTTAGAATTTTCATGCTTGACAGTGTATTGATATTTTATTGTAATTTGCCGTTGTTTTTAGATTGTGGACTACAGTAAAAATATTAGATTTTGAATTTTAGGACAGCTGTTAATATTGATGAAATTCAGAAACCCGAGCAGGTCATTAATTATGGTGATAAAATTTTTTTGATGGGTTCTTGTTTTGTGGAAAATATTGGTGAAAAGCTTGATTATTATCGATTCATGAATTTAATAAATCCTCATGGAATTCTTTTTAATCCGGCATCTATCCAGAGGGCTATTCTGGATATAGCAGAACAGCGGAAGTACACAAAGAATGATTTATTTTTTCATGAGGAAAGATGGCATAGTTTTCAGCATCATTCCGCCTTTTCTGACACAGATGCATTAATGGTGCTAGATAAAATAAACATTGCTATATCAAAAGCTTATGAATTTCTACAATCATCAAGACTCATTGTAATAACACTAGGCACAGCTTGGGTATATCGCCTTAAAGAAACAGATGAAATAGTGGCCAATTGTCATAAAGTTCCCAATAATAAATTCAAGAAAGAATTATTGACTTTTGATCAAATAAAGAAAAATTTGACGAGTAGTATTAGATCAATAAAAGAATTAAATCCTAATGTTCAAGTAATTCTGACAGTTTCCCCGGTTTTACATTTAAAAGATGGGATGATCAATGCTGCCAATAGTAAAGGCTTGTTATTAGGAGCTGTGCAAGAAGTGGTAAAGGAACAAAATGTGCACTATTTTCCATCTTATGAAATACAGCTATACGATTTAAGGGAATACCGTTTTTATGCTTCCGATATGTTGCATCCTAATCAAACGGCAATTAATTATATATGGGATATCTTTAAAAAAGTTTGGATAGATGATTCAGTTTACCCAATTATGAAAAAAGTTGAAGAAGTTCAAAAAGGCATAGCCCACGAAGTTTTTGATAAACAATCTGAGGCTTATAAACAATTTATTAGTAAAATTGATTCAATTAAAAAGGAGTTAAAAGACATGTACGCCATAAATTTCTAAAAAAAATTGCATTATGATTTCTTTATTTTACAAACGCCATTTTAAACAACTTAATAAGTTAAGTTAAATTTAATAAATTTATGATTAGTTATTATGGATAAAAAAGCTATTTTTGTGACTTATTCTTTAACTAAATATTTATAACAATGAGAAATTATTACTTATTTATTAGTATGTTATTAATTACTTTGTTCACTTATGGGCAAAGTGTTTTTATTAACGAAATTCATTATGATAACACAGGTGGAGATACCGGTGAAGCTGTCGAAATTGCCGGACCTGCCGGAACAGACTTATCAGGTTATTCTTTAGTGTTTTATAATGGAAGCAATGGTACAGGGTATATGACTATTGCGTTAAGTGGTGTTATTCCAGACCAAGATGATGGATTTGGAGTACTGTCTTTTACGCAATCTGGAATTCAAAATGGTGCTCCAGATGGTATTGTACTTTACGATGGTAGTAACGTAGTACAATTTTTAAGTTACGAAGGTGCTTTTGCGGCCACTGATGGCGTAGCCAATGGTTTGTATTCCACAGATATTGGAGTTTCTGAGCCCGGAAGTACTCCTGTAGGCCATTCTTTACAGTTAGGTAATGTGGCTGCTAAAAGTGTATATACAGATTTTGTTTGGCAACCTGCTCAGGCAAATACTTTTGGAGCGGTAAATACCAATCAAGATTTTACACCTGGCGCTCCTCCAAGCGGGCCTACAGTATTGGTATTAGCTGCTGCAAATACTACATATACTGCTGATGTTCAGGCAAAACTTGTGGCTACTGGTCGGTTTTCTGTTGTTGATGTTTATCAACTAAACAATGGGACCCCAACATTAGCGGAATTAAATAATTATGATGCTGTATTTGTTTTTACTGATGCATATGCCAATGATCCCGTAGCTGCTGGAGATGTTGTAGCTGCTTATATGGATAATGGCGGTGGGGTTGTTGCAGCGACATTTTTAGCTAATATTCCAATAAGTGGAAATTATAGTAATTATGCATTATATTATGGTGCAAGTCAAACTCAGAATACACCAAGAACATTAGGGACAATTTACAATCCTACCAGTTCATTATTTACAGACGTTACCTCATTTAATGGTGGTAGTGCTTCTTATCATAATGTAGGGGGTACTATGCGTGCCGGAGCTGTTCTAGAGGCAGATTATGACAATGGTGATCCTTTTATTATTTCAATGTCTAATGTAGGTGCCGCTTCAGTAAACCATGTTTTCCTAAATTTCTATCCTCCATCTTCAGATGCTAGAGGTGATTTTTGGGATGTATCAACAGATGGAGATACTATAATAGCGAATGCTTTGGAGTGGGTTCTTTACAATGCACCCTTTATCTCTTGTCCTTCAGATGTAGTAGCTGATAGTGATTCCGGTGTTTGTGGTGCAGTTGTGAATTTTGCAGATGCTGTAGCAATTGATGTTGAAGATGGCGTCGTAGCTACTACCCAAACAGCAGGCCCTGCTAGTGGTTCTGTATTTCCTGTAGGTGTTACAACAGTTAGTTTTGAAGCTACAGATAGTGAAGGGCATACATCCACTTGTAGTTTTACCATTACCGTTAATGATACAGAAGTTCCTATGGCGATGTGTCAAGACATTACTGTTGAATTAGGTGCTAATGGTATGGTAAGTATCATGCCGGAGGATGTTGACAATGGTTCCAGTGATAACTGTACTAATGTATCATTATCATTAGATATGTCTTCATTTGATTGTTCTAATATTGGAGAAAATATGGTTACCTTATCAGTTATGGACGATGCGGGTAATACAACTACTTGTACTGCTACGGTTACCGTAGAAGATAATCAAGCCCCTGTTGCCATATGTAGAGGTAATGGAGCGCTTGTAACAGAAAATGAAACTTTTGAAGGGGCCAGTATGCCAGCTGGATGGACTACGCAAGTAGTATCAGGGGATCAGGATTGGTCTTTCGGTGCTTCAGAAGCTTGGGGAGTAGATTTTGGCAGTAATGTAGCCTTATTTGATGATGATGCCGATGTTTTTGAAACAGATAATATAGCGGCTCTTTTATCACCTGTCTATGATTTGGATGGAGTGTATTCAGCGAGTTTATCATTCGATTACGGAAATTATATATGGGCTGCCGGAAGTTTAATCGTTGAGGTTTATGACGGTAGTGCTTGGGTTGAAATTCTTAACGTTGCCAATACTACAGTTGAATTCACATCTTTCCCTGAGATGGATGTTTTGGCTTATGCCAATGCTGCTTTTCAAGTAAGATTTACCTATAATGATAACTTTGATTGGAGTTTTGG
>JANTFO010000010.1 GCA_024763365.1 Flavobacteriaceae bacterium | reverse complement strand
ATTTTGAAGGGCAGAATTGCCTGGTTATTGACGCCGGAACATGTATAACCTATGATTTTATCAATAAACAAGCAGCGTATTTGGGTGGGGCCATCGCCCCGGGGATTAGAAGTCGCTATAAAGCGCTACATGATTATACAGCTAATTTACCTTTGTTAGAGACCAAAAAACCTGATTCATTTATTGGTAAAAATACAATTGAATCAATCCATTCTGGTGTAATCAATGGTATTCTGAAAGAGATAGCGGGTATTATTCACCAATATGATAATGAATTTGGAAAATTAACAGTTGTTTTAACAGGTGGAGATGCAGACTACTTGGCAAAACAAATAAAAAGTAGCATTTTTGTCCGTCCTTATTTTCTGATGGAAGGACTTTACTACATTCTGAAACAAAACACAGATGAATAAAAAATTCTTATTTTTATTATTGAGCAGTTTTCTTTATACAGGCTTTGCTCAAACTATAGACAACATTTCACCATACTCATATTTTGGAATCGGAAATCAAAATAGCCGGTCTTCCATTAATGCAAATAATATGGGTGGATTGAATACCGCTACGAATTATACTAACGAGATAAATTTTCAAAATCCGGCAGCAGCAAGCGCATTGGAATTTACTGTTTTTTCTGTATCAGGTGGTACAAAGTTCTTTAGCCTAAGCAATGAGAGTGACAAGCAAAAGAATAATTATACCAGTTTAGGATCGTTAGGTCTTGGTATTCCTATAGCTAAAAAAGCTGGTTTAATGGCCGGTTTACAACCCAATACCAGTGTAGGCTATTCCATTATATCAGAAAATCTTGATGAAAATAATAATATTATTGATTTAACTCATTTTGAAGGTTCGGGAGGTACCAATCGATTTTTTATAGGAGCCGGTTATGAAGTGGCCAAAGGGCTTACATTAGGGCTTCAATGGGAATATTTATTTGGACAAGTAAATAACAGCGCATTATTTAGTAGTACTGAAACCACACTCAACTCTCGTTATAAGCATAGTTTGGATATTACATCTGATAATTTCATATTGGGAGCTCAGTATAACTATGATCTATCAGAAGAGGTATATTTAAATGCAGGAGTAACCTATAGCCTTGAAAATGAATCATCTACTAATCTGAAAGAGTATCTTTATTCATTTACTTACGGGCAAGGTGTTGAAGTTCCCATAGACACTTTATTGGCTAAGGAAGATATTTCAGGTAAAATAAAACATCCGGCGCAATCTACATTTGCAATTGGTATAGGTAAAAAAGACAAATGGTATATAGGCACTCAATACGAAACACAAGCAGCCTTAGATTTTGACCTTGGGCTATCCTATAATGCCGGCAAAGTACAGTACGATACTTATTCAAAATATGTATTAGGAGGTTACTGGACACCCAAAAAATACTCTATCACAAGTTACTGGGAACGTATCACATATAGAATGGGATTGCGTTTTGAAAACACCGGATTGCTTGTAAAAGTAGATGAAACGAGTACAGAATATACCCCCTTAAATGACTTTGGCATATCTTTTGGTTTAAGCTTACCGATGAAGAATCAATTGTCTCAAGTAAACTTGGGAGTGGAATATGGGAAAAGAGGTGAAAAAACGGACGGTCTTATTCAAGAAAATTATTTTAACTTGCGCCTCTCTTTATCCCTAGCCGACAAATGGTTTATTAAACGTAAAATTAATTAATATAAAACCTGAAAAGATGAAATCATTTATGAACACGAGGTTAGTTGCTACTTTAGTAAGCTTATTCTTGCTTTTTAGTTATACGGAAGCTAAAGCTCAGAGTAAAGAAGAATGTAATCTGAAATACAATATGTTTCTACCGGATTACAAATCAAAAAACTACGATAGAGCTTATGAAAATTGGTTGTGGACATTTGAGAACTGTCCCGATTTGTCTATTGGCATTTACCAAATGGGTGTAAAAATAGTCGAAGATAGGTATAAAAAAGCTACTGGTGCTGATAAACAAGCTGCTAAAGAACTCCTTCAAAAGGTATACAAACAAAGATTGGAGTACTACCCTGATGAATCTCCCGGTGATGTTTATAATGATTACGCTATGTTTTGTCATGAAAACGGTGGTACTGAAGAGAAGGTTTTTGGCTTACTACAAAACTCTTATGATAATGATCCTACCAGTTTAGGTTTAAAAGCTATATTTATATACTTTGATGGTATCATAGAGAGAAATAAAGATACTAATATTCAAAAGGTCTTTGACATGTTTGATAATTTGGTAGATGTAGCTAATGCTAAAATCGATAAATATTCTCAAGAATTGGATAAGATTCGTGAAAAAGAAGAATCCGGACAAGAATTGACCAAGCGTGAAGCATATTTACAAAAAGCATACAGCACCAATTTAAAAGGTTTAGGTAAGATAGAAGACGGATTAAGTGTTAAATTAGAAAAGTACGCTACTTGTGACCGTTTATTACCACTTTATCAAGAAGATTTTGAAAGTATGAAAACCGATAAGGTTTGGTTAAAACGTAGTGTGTCCAGGTTATACAATAAAGGCTGTACGAGTGGTGCTTTTTATGACAAAATGGTTGAAACCTATGTAAATGCTGACCCATCATCAGATGCCTATGTGTTCTATGCGGGTATGCAAATGAAAAAAGACAATGATGCCAAAGCATTAGAGTACTTTAAGCGGGCAGTAGATTTAGAAACGGATAATTACAAAAAAGCAAATTATTTGTATAACATCTCTAAGATGATGAAAGACAAAGGACGCTATGGTGAAGCCAGAAGTTATGCTTACAGAGCTTTAGAAGCAAGGCCTAGTTTAGGTAGAGCATACCTTTTAGTAGCTGATATGTATGCCAAAAGTGCTAAATCTTGTTCAGGTGGAGATACATTTACCCAACGTATGGTTTATCAAGCTGCTTTAAACAAAGCTCGTAAAGCTAAAGCGATTGATCCAAGTATATCATCATTGGCTCAAAGATATATCAATTCTTATGCTTCTAAAGTACCTTCCACAGAAGATGTATTTAATAAAGGTTTACAATCAGGCTCTCCTATTAAATTAGGATGTTGGATAGGAGAAACGGTTAGAATTCCTTAAAATTTTTAAAAATAAACTGTGATTCATATATCACAAAAAATAAAATCTAGCAGTGTTGTCATTCTTTTGGCAACGCTGTTTTTTTCATGTACCAATGACATCAAAAAAGTAAGAGACTATCTTGCCGATAAAAACTTACCAATAGGTGTTTCTGAAAAAATCTATACTGTTTACATGGATTCCGGAAGGGTTACAACCAAACTTATAAGTCCTCTTTTCCTCGATTTTAGTAATAGAGAGGAGCATCCTTATACAGAATTTCCGCAAGGGATCAAAATAATAAAGATTGACAAAGAAACAGATTCTACCACGATCAGTGGAAATTATGCCATCAATTACACCAAAACTAATATCTCGGAGATCAAAGGAAATGTGATAGTTCACAATCATGCGTCAAATTATATCCTACGGACAGAACAGCTTTACTGGGATCAAAACGAACACTACTTTATTTCTGAAAAAAAATTCATTTTCATGACGCCCCATGATACGCTTTATGGTACGGCCTTTGAATCCAATGAGGATTTATCCCGATGGAGTGCCACTGATAATAGAGGTACTTTCAATGTTGTTGAATAGAGTAGCACAAATTACAAACCAGAAATATGGGGAGAAGGATAGTAAGCACCAATGACTCTATCCAAATAACTATGATTATTCTATTGTATTATTAAACAGATAATTGTATTTTTGCACACTAATTTTTAAAAAAGAGAATATGGCCATTTTATCAACCATTAGAGACAAATCATTATTCCTTATACTTATTATTGGTATGGCATTGTTTGCCTTTGTAGCAAGCCCTAAAGACATTATGAATTTTTTCAAATCCGATAAAGTGAATTTTGTTGGTAGTGTCAATGGAGAACAAATAAGTAGAGAAGAATTTGTCAATCAGGTTAAGAATTACAAAGCCGGCAGAAATAATATCAACGATTCACAAGCTTCCAAAGAAGTTTGGAATAATATGATGCAAGAAAAAGTATACGAAACCCAATTAAAAAAAGCAGGTATCGTAGTTGGTGAGAAAGATATTTGGGAATTTTTGATCAATGACAATTCAATAAAAAGTAATCCTCAATTCCAAAATGAGGCAGGTCTTTTTGATGAAGAAAGCTTAAAAGCATTTATCGCTGATCTGCAAGCAGACAAAACGGAAAATGGTAAAACCCGTTGGCAAAGTTGGTTGGATTATGAGCGTAGTATCAAGCAAAGCCTTGAAAGAGAAGCCTATTTAAATTTGGTAAAATCCGGTATTGATGTTTCTCTTGATGAAGGAAAAAGAAATTATGAACTTAACAATACCTTAGTTTCCGGTAAATACGTTTTCTTACCCTTCCAAAG
Organism: Flavobacteriaceae bacterium; assembly: GCA_024763365.1. Classification (GTDB taxonomy): domain Bacteria; phylum Bacteroidota; class Bacteroidia; order Flavobacteriales; family Flavobacteriaceae; genus DQTL01. The sequence continues at coordinate 35,592 of JANTFO010000010.1, read as the reverse complement.
TATTCCTGATAGTATAGTTAATGTAAGTGATAGTGATATACAAGCTTATATCAACGAACATAAAAAAGATTTTCAGGTGGAAGCTTCCAGAAGTATCCGCTATGTAAAATTTGATTTGGCAGCCTCAGAAGAAGACAAAAATGAGATTAAAGAAAGCTTGATAAGTCTTATTGATGATCGTGAAGAATATAGTAGCGTAGCCAAAGCCAATATTAAAATTGAAGGATTAAAAAATACAACAGATTATCAAAATTTTCTCGCAGAAAATTCTGATACGCCATTTAATGATAGTTACGTATTCAAAAATAATCTTAATACACAATTGGCAGATAGCTTGTTTAGTTTGCCGGTCAATAGCATTTATGGACCTTATGAAGATGGTGAATACATCAAACTCTCTAAGATTATTGAAAATACAGAAGTGCCATCTGTTAAAGCCAGTCATATTCTAGTAGCTTATGAAGGAGCTGTAAGAGCAAATCCCGATGTAAAACGCACCAAAGAAGAGGCAGAAGCGAGAGCTAATCAAATCTTAAAGAGAATGAAAAAGAGCGGAACAGACTTTGCAACCGAAGCCAAATTGAGCTCTGACGGGCCAAGTGCAAGCAAAGGAGGTGACCTCGGTTGGTTTAAAGAAGGTCAAATGGTGCCAGCTTTCAACGACTGGGTATTCTCTCACAAAAAAGGAGACATTGGTATGGTAGAAACCGATTTTGGTTACCATATTATCAAAATATTTGACACAAAATCAGATCCGGCTATTAAATTAGCTAGTATTACTAAAGCTATCGTTCCTTCTGAAACAACAGAAAATAAAGTATTTGTTGAGGCAGAAAGTTTTGCAGCGGAGCTTTCTAAAGGTACTGATTTTACGGAATTGGCCAAAGAAAAAAATTATGAGGTAAAGAATGCTCAGAAACTTAAAAAACAAGATGATAGAATTCCCGGTTTGGCTGGTAATAATGCCAATATCGTGTATTGGACCTTTGAAGATAATGTCAGTGTAGGTGATTCTAAACGTTTTGATATTGATAAAGCTTATGTGGTAGCTCAGTTGACCGAAAAAGAAGCTGAAGGTTTGCAAACTGTAAAAAGCGCCAAAATGCTTGTAAAACCTATAATTATCAAGGAGAAAAAAGCCAAAATGCTTAGTGATAAAATGAAAGATGGTGATTTAAGCAGTATTGCAGATGCCAATGAGGTAAGAGTATTGACTACCGGAGAAATAAGCTACAACAATCCTTCTACTTCAGTAGGACGTGAAAAAGCAGTTGCGGGCGCTATGCTCGCCATGAAAAAAGGAGATATCATCAAAGGTGTCGTGGGTAATAATGGCGTTTATGCCATAGAATTACTGAGTAAAAAAGTTCCTGCAGAAATGGAATCTTATGAGCCATTTAGAGCACAACTTTCTAAAAATTTAAGAAAAGACAATACGACTATCTTCAATGCTTTAAAAGAAGCTTCAGCGGTAGAGGATTACCGATATTAAGAAATAGATTTTTATCATATATTGACTAACCCGCAATTTTTAAGCTGCGGGTTTTTTTGTGAAAAAGATTATTCCTCGATGGTAGCCTACAACTTATAAAAGGAGCCTTACTCATTGTCGTTAAAGCATATTGGATGAAGTTGATTTAAGAAATAGTCTATACATTCAAAAATTTAAAAATGAGTATACTCTGCGAGTAGTTGACGAGAATATTAGGTTAGATAGAAGTATTTTAATCCGATTTATTAAAAAGGGTAAAAAAATACAATTATTCACATAATTAGCTATTATTCACTAAATATATAATTAATAAACTGACATTCAGTTAATACCCCCCCCCCTACGTAAAGTATTTATACTTTATTTGTTTTAAATAAAAATTTTTATTTAATTTTGAGTATTGTTATAGTAAAGAATGATATCTTAAAAGAGTAAAGAATTGCTATAGCTATCCAACCTAAATATTAATAAGTATACTAACATACTTAGAGTATGAGTAATATATTTAAGTTTAACCTAAATTCGGATAGATATGACATAGCAACAAATTCCTTAAAACAAAAAAGAGCGCCCCATTAAGATTTGTAACACTTAGAAGACGCTCCGTAACTAAGCCATCGACTTAGCTTTGCAAAGATAATGATTTTCATTATGTATTTGTTTGTTAAGTTTAATGCCTTAAAGAACTGAAATACAGAAATGTAGAGTGTTAAACCCAAGTATAATTGGGGAAAACAAAACAAAAGATTAACAATTTTAATATAACAAACAATGAAAACACATTATTTATTAATTTTATCTATAATAACTTTGCTACTAAGTAGTTGCCATAGAGATGATATAAACACAACAGAACCTACTTCTGAAAAAATTGAAAATAAATCATATGAGGAACAAGTCGCATATGCCCATAAACATTTATTAGCTATAGGAAATGTATTATCAAAATATAGTAACAACAGGGATTTTTTAGAAACAATTTATCCAATGATACAATTAAAATCACGAAATGATGATAGTGCTATTTTAATTCGTAATATTATTTCAGCATCAAATGAAAGAGGAATACCCATCATTAATCAAAATGATATTAGTACTTTACAAAGCTCAATTAATGCATTTAAAGATATTGAGGGAATTGATTTGGCATCCGCAATTATATATTCCTGATTTTAACCGCCAATATCAAAACTTTCTAAATCGCTCTTTTAACCCTGATAAACCTGTAATAGTACCTTTTGTTGTTGAAGAACCAGATGATGAATATGTGGGTTATCAAGAAGATGCTAACGGTGAATTGCAACCTATAGAAGAGGTTGTGGATGAAACATTTGCGCAACAAAATGATGTTTGGATTATTTCAATTAATGAAGAAATGGCCTTGCAAACCGTATTACCCACTCCAATACCTATTGATTATGACATTTATGAACATAGCATTGATAAAATGGCCATAAAGAAGCACTATGAATCATGGGCTGCAGGGAAATCTGAAGTGGCAATAAGAGGATATAGGTATTATACAGATGGGGAATGTCACGGATATGGTGACCCCGATAATGAATGCTCAAGAGATGGTGTTAATACAACGAGTAGCTATCAAGGAATATTAATAAGAAAATTTAGCAGAAGTGAAGTGAGTAACCAAACTGAAATAACTGTTGATTTTGTGTTTGAGAGATTACAAAAATGGAGCTATAGCGCTATCCCCATAGTAAGTTGTAATGTAATTTTTGAATCGGACGCATGGCCCACAGGAAAGAAAAAAGATTTTTTTCCTATCAATAATTATTATGGTGCTAATTCTACAAAACAAATTGAATACAGATCTTCGGATGGCAGTTATTTTGGGAATAAATCTTTATATTCCAAAGTTTTAGATGAAACAAACGAAACAAATATCCATAACTATTCAGAAGACGACTTAAATATGAAATTTAATTTGTACCTATCGGATGTCATTGAATATCCATAAAAATTAATTTTAAGGGAGGTTAAAAGCCTCCCTTATTTCTAATAATTTTTAATTATCAAATTATGAAAAAAACCTTGTTTCTTAGTATTTTTTGTATATATTCGGCTTTATTATACAGCCAAGAGAAATTTACAGTCAATATAGGCCCTGATTTTAGGATTACACCTATTGAACTAAAACCTAACTGGAAATCTGATATTACAAGACCTGTTACTAATACTGATGCACACTTATCCGGTTCTGCATTAACCTACTTTTTAAATTACAATCCTGCTACTATCAATTGGCGTTTTAGTTTGGGGCAATCTTTTCGTTATGATTTGTTATATTATAGTGATTCTTACAATTTTGAAGAGAACCATTCGAATGACCCAATTAAAACTTTAATAGTAGATTATCATCTTAAAGCCGAGAAGTATTTTGAGTTGAAAAGTGAAACAGAATTGTCTGTTCAACTCGGTTTTTCTCTAATGGATAGCAGTACTCATTTTGCCTACACTAGATTAACGGGTGATACAGTAATTCCTGCCTATGGTCAAGATGGTAGTTATGATTTTAGAGCCTATTCATTGGCTTTTGGTATAAGTGGTAATAAATTAGGTTTAAAAATAGGTGGGTATTTTGTAGAAAAACATCAATTTGAAAGTATGAATGAAGAGAATCCTTTTATTCTACCTTACATTCAACTTCAATACGTTATAATAAGGCTTAACAACAAATAATAAATTATATACTATTTTCAGCAACTATTGAATTTGAATAAATCTCACTTTTTTATGACTGGTTTCAAATGTATATTTGTGGTTGAATCTACGTTGTTATAATCTAAATCTTAAATGGGTTAGAATTTTAATTAATTTCTTAATTTTACCATAAATAAACAAACCCATGCTCACCAAAGTCTATGGAAGTGCTGTTTTTGGAATAGATGCTACCACCATCACTGTAGAAGTGAATGTGGATAAAGGAGTTGGCTACCACTTGGTTGGATTGCCAGACAATGCCATTAAAGAAAGTAATTACCGCATTTCTGCGGCACTCTTAAACAACGGATACAAAATTCCGGGTAAAAAAATTACCCTCAATATGGCTCCTGCCGATATGCGTAAAGAAGGAAGTGCCTATGATCTAACCTTAGCAATCGGTATTCTCGTGGCCTCAAAACAAATTCAAGCAACTGAAATTGAACAATATATCATTATGGGAGAGCTCTCGCTTGACGGCTCGCTCCAGCCCATTAAAGGAGCACTACCTATAGCGATTAAAGCCCGTGAAGAAGGATTTAAAGGTTTTATACTACCGGAACAAAACGTTAAAGAAGCCGCAATTGTAAGTGACCTTGAAGTATATGGGGTAAAAAATATTACGGAAGTTATCAACTACTTTGACAAAGGAGAGCCGTTGGAACGAACCATCATTGATACCCGAAAAGAGTTTTACGAACATCTTAAAGACCCTGAAAATGACTTTGCCGATGTAAAAGGGCAAGAAACCGTAAAGCGCTGTATGGAAATTGCCGCCGCAGGTGGACACAATATTATCCTCATAGGTCCACCCGGAAGCGGAAAGACGATGTTAGCCAAAAGACTTCCCGGAATATTACCACCAATGACGCTTTCTGAATCACTCGAAACTACTAAGATTCATTCGGTTGTAGGACGATTGAAAGAACAAATTGGCTTACTTAGTCAAAGGCCATTTCGTAGTCCCCACCATACTATATCAGACGTTGCCCTTGTCGGAGGTGGAACTTATCCACAACCCGGTGAAATTTCTTTGGCGCATAACGGCGTTTTATTCTTAGATGAATTACCGGAATTTAAAAGAACTGTCCTTGAAGTCATGCGTCAACCTCTTGAAGATAGAGAAGTAACCATTTCGAGAGCCCGCTTTACCATTACTTATCCTTCCTCTTTTATGTTGGTAGCAAGTATGAACCCCAGTCCTAGTGGCTATTTTAATGATCCCGATAGTCCAATGACCTCTTCACCTGCCGAAATGCAACGCTACTTGAGCAAAATATCAGGGCCTCTATTAGATAGAATTGATCTTCACATTGAAGTCACCCCAGTTCCCTTTGAGAAGCTTTCAGAGAAACGAAGAGGAGAATCAAGTAAAATTATAAGAGAAAGAGTTATGAAAGCAAGGCAGATACAAACAGAACGCTTTGAAGAAGAAAGCATCCACTATAATGCACAAATGAATGTCAAACAATTAAGAAAATATGCCAAATTAGATGAGGATTCATTAAAACTATTAAAAGAAGCCATGGAGAAACTAAACCTCTCAGCTCGTGCCTATGACCGAATTCTTAAAGTCTCAAGAACTATTGCTGATCTCGAAGGTTCTCATAATATTATATCATCTCATATTGCAGAAGCGATACAATATAGAAGTTTAGATCGTGATGGATGGTTGGGATAAAAAAAATAAGGAGCTATTAACTCCTTATTTTTGTATTACTAACTAAATATATTTCTTTGCAATTTTTGGGGTTTATTATTAACGTCACAAATAAATGATATTTTTTTTTAATCAAATGTGATATTTGTTACATATTTAAATTTTTAAGAATATTTAAATATAATTTTATAATTTTATTCACAAAATAAATTCAAAAACAATGACTTACAGAAGACGTTCCAGAGGTATTCCTATTAAGTTAATAATAGCTGTAGGTATCGTAATTTTTGCACTGGTAAAATATTGGTCTAACGCAAGCACCAATGAATGGACTGGTAGAAAACAACATATCAACATGGATACTGAACAAGAAATCATGATCGGTTTACGCAGTGCTCCACAAATGGCACAACAATACGGTGGTTTATATCCGGATCAACGATTACAAGCTAAAATTGATGAAATAGGCCAAAGGCTTGTCAACTCCAGTGTAGCACGTGAAACACCTTACCAATATGATTTTCATCTTTTAAGAGACCCCAATACGGTGAATGCTTTTGCCTTACCCGGAGGGCAAGTATTTATCACATACGGCTTATTAAAACGCCTGGAGAATGAAGATCAATTAGCGGGAGTTCTGGGCCATGAAATAGGCCATGTTGTTGGTCGCCACTCTGCTGAAAGAATAGCCAAACAAGACTTAACACAAGGTTTAATTAATGCTGTATTGGTTGGTTCTGATGGTAGTATGGGCGCTGCTCAAACTGCTGCCATGATTGGGAATTTGATTAACATGAAGTATGGACGTGAAGATGAATTAGAAAGTGACGATTTAGGGGTTAAATTTATGATAGATGCAGGTTATACACCTGCAGAAATGATTGGGGTAATGCAGATTTTAAAACAAGCTTCGGGCGGTCAAAGTCTTCCTGAATTTCAAAGTACGCATCCAGACCCGGAGAACAGAATTGAACATATCAAAGAAGCTATTGAGAAGTATAAATAGTTTGTTTCAATACTCAGTAAGCAGCATTCAAATGCTTAACTGATAATAGATTCATAACGACACTGCTAATTTTCACTTTTTATAAAGTTTTTTTAACGCTTTTTTAGGTAGGGTAAATAGCCTTTTATTTTTAATTTCGTATTGAATTTAAAAACCTAAAGTCATGAGTAGATTAGTTTTAAGTCTTTTATTTGTGATCAGCACACTTACTTTTAGTGTATGTGCTCAAAAAGATCAAGCGTCACCGAAAGCCAAATGGCATGTTAACAAACAATATGATGACCAGGGAAATTTAATTGCCTATGACTCCGTCTATACTTGGTCATCCGACGGTCGACATAGTTTTCATGTTGATATTGATAGTATCAGAAATGGAATGAAGTTCCTTTTTTCACCCCACATGCAGCATTTTTTTATGGAAGATTTTCCATTTGAAATGCATGATCCATTTATCTTCTTCTTTGACAAGGATTCATTAAGAAGCTACAAAGGTTTCGATGATAATCTATTTTTCTTTGATAATGGTGAAAGTGAAAAATTTCAGGAAATGAGAGAAAAAATGGACTCCATTAAACAGCACTATTTTAAAGAAATTCGTGAGGAAAGACAAAAAATGAAGTCGGGAAAGATCTAAGTAACTAGTTGTTTAAGTATCAACTAATGCTGCTTGGTTGAGCTAAGCAGCAATTTTTTTATTTTTTTATAAATTATATACCTATGCATATTGAGTTTTTTAGAGATTATTGTCTTTCTAAAAAAGCGGTTACTGAGTCTTTCCCATTTGATGAAACTACTTTGGTTTTTAAAGTCGCCGGAAAAATGTTTGCATTAGCTTCTTTAGATAGCCAACCTCTTAGGGTAAATCTTAAATGCAACCCTGAACGTGCTTTAGCATTGCGAGAAACCTATGAAAATATCTTACCCGGCTATCATATGAGTAAAAAACATTGGAATACGGTAATACTTGCCGGAAGTATAACCCAAGATCTTTTAGTGGAACTCACGGACCATTCTTATGAACTAATTGTAAATAGCTTGACTAAAAAAGCGAGAAAAGAAGCCGGCTTATAATTAAGATGCCGCTTTTAACTTATTAAGCGTAGTTTTAGATAGTTTATGAACTACATAGTCTTTGTTTACCTCAAGACTTGTTTCTTTTTCTCCCGGCATGTCAAACATCGCATCAGTTAAAACTACTTCGCAAAGAGAACGTAAGCCTCTGGCGCCCAATTTATATACTACCGCTTTTTCTACAATATAATCCAGTGCTTCCTCAGTAAAACTCAATTCAATACCATCAATAGCAAAGAGTTTGATATATTGTTTGGTTAATGCGTTTTTAGGCTCAGTTAAGATAGCACGAAGCGTTTTGGCATCTAAAGGATTCATGAAAGTCAAAACAGGTAATCGGCCAATGATTTCCGGAATCAATCCAAATTCTTTTAGATCTTTGGGAATAATATATTGCAATAGATTTTCTTTGTCGATTTCGGCTCCTTTATTAACGGCATTATAACCTACAGCCTGCATATTCAAACGTTTACTGATCATTTTGTCAATACCTGAGAAAGCACCACCGGCCACAAATAAAATATTAGTTGTATCTATTTCTACAAATTTTTGTTCAGGATGTTTCCTGCCTCCTTTGGGAGGTACATTCACTACGGCACCTTCTAAAAGTTTCAATAAGGCCTGTTGCACGCCTTCTCCACTTACATCACGTGTGATAGAAGGATTATCCCCCTTACGGGCTATTTTGTCTATTTCGTCGATAAAAACAATACCTCTTTGGGCTTTTTCCACATCATAATCGGCGGCTTGCAATAAGCGCGTCAAAATAGTTTCTACATCTTCCCCCACATAGCCGGCTTGGGTCAATACCGTGGCGTCTACAATGGCAAAAGGTACATTGAGCATTCTGGCAATGGTTCGAGCTACTAAAGTTTTTCCGGTACCGGTTTCACCCACCAGGATCATATTACTTTTTTCGATCTCAACTTCATTTTCATCTTTTTCTTGTATCAATCGTTTATAGTGGTTATAGACCGCTACAGACATGGATTTTTTGGTCGATTCTTGTCCAATCACATATTGATCTAGAAAAGCTTTAATTTCCTTGGGTTTTTTAATTTCAAAATCGAAGTTTCCCTTTTTAGTACGTTTTTCGGACAGTTCTTCCGAAACGATTTGATAAGCTTGTTCGATACACACATCACAAATATGCGCATCTAAACCGGCGATTAAAACTTCGGTTTCCGATTTTTCACGTCCGCAAAACGAACATTGAATGTCTTCTTGTTTTGACATAAAACTTAAGATTGGTTAAGTACTTCGTCAATCATACCGTAGGCTTTTGCTTCTTCAGCTTTCATCCAATAATCACGATCGGAATCTTCGGCGACTTTTTCAAATTTTTGTCCGGAGTGTTTGGAGATGATTTGATAAAGCTCATCTTTAAGTTTCAAGATCTCTCGTGCTGTAATCTCAATATCACTGGCTTGTCCTTGTGCGCCTCCCAAAGGTTGGTGGATCATAATACGTGAATGTGGCAAAGCTGAACGCTTGCCTTTGGTGCCGGCAACCATCAGAACGGCCGCCATAGAAGCCGCCATACCTGTACAGATAGTTGCTACATCTGGTTTGATGAATTGCATGGTGTCATAGATACCTAATCCGGCATAAACACCACCTCCGGGAGAATTCATATAGATGGAAATATCTTTAGTGGAATCTACACTGCTTAAAAAGAGTAATTGAGCTTGTATAATATTGGCCACCTGGTCATTGATGCCGGTGCCCAAGAAGATAATGCGGTCCATCATCAAACGGGAAAAAACATCCATCTGAGCTACATTGAGCTGTCGTTCTTCAATGATGTAGGGTGTCACACTGCTCACCAGTTTATCATAGTGCATACTACTGATACCGTGGTGCTTGGTCGCATATTGTTTAAACTCTTTACCGTAATCCATATTGTAATAATTTTAGTTTACAAAGATATACTTTTTTATAGGGATTTAGTTTGCAAAGATATATTATTAGTGATTTTTCTATTAAAATTTAGATGTTAATTAGGGGTTCATATAATTTATATTAAGTATATTTGTTTATAAATTAAAGTATACTTCAATAATATTTTAAATTCACATTATTATGTCGGTCTCAGTAGAGAATTTTGTAAAAACTGTTTATAATCAGCAACACTTGTCTGAAGCTGATACTAAGTTGAGTACTATTGCGAGAATATTAAAAATATCCAATACTGCAGCTACAGACATGGCAAGAAAGTTATCTGCAAAGAATTTGGTAAATTATATTAAATACAAACCAGTTTCGTTAACAGATTCAGGAAAAAAATTAGCACTCAATGTATTGCGAAAACACAGACTTTGGGAATCCTTTTTGTATGAAACTTTAGAATTGTCATTACACGAAATTCATTGTGAAGCAGAAAATTTGGAGCATTTCACTTCAGACTTTCTGGCAAATAAAATAGAACAGTATCTCGACAATCCTTCTGTAGATCCACATGGTGATCCAATCCCTTCCAAAAAAGGGGTATTGTCTTACGAAAATAACCAGATTTCATTGATGCACTCTATCGCAGGCAAAACTTACGAAGTTTTACGATTAAACAGTTCAGATAAGGATTTTTTTGACTTTTGTGCAGCTAATCAAATAAATGTTGGAACTAAAATTGGCGTTGAAAAACAATTTCTAAATGGTATGACAGAAATCAATATCGGAGCTCAGAAAATGTTATTGAATAATCAAGTAACTAATGTGATTTATGTAAAACAAACTATTGATTAAATAATGATAATTACCAATTACATAGTTAATGCAGATGCCAGGCATCCGGCAGTTATGTTAGTCATCGGGTTACTTATATTGACTTTTTTAATTTGGTTTTTTTGGCCGAGAAATGGGGGGTTAGAGTGGCTAACAAAAATTTACCGTCATAACAAGCGGATACAGTTAGAGGATGCATTAAAATTTATTTTTGATTGTGAATATAACAAAGTAAAATGCGATATAAATGCAATAGCAGGAAATCTGAATATCGCAACAGATACTGCCGGAGAGCTCATTGGGAAGCTCATGGAGCTAGAATTTATTCATTTTGAAAATCAGTTTGTTACCTTGACAGATGAAGGAAGATCTTATGCCTTACGCATCATAAGAATTCATCGGGTTTGGGAACGATATTTGGCGGATCAAACAGGTGTAAAACCTACTGATTGGCATAATGTTGCAGACAGATTAGAACATCATGTTTCACAAGAAAAAATAGAAATATTAGCTGCCAGTATCGGCAATCCCGTTTTTGACCCGCATGGGGATCCTATACCTACCAAAAAAGGAGAATTACCAGATGCAAAGGGTGTGTTATTAAACACAATGAAGGAAAGAGAAATGGGAAAGATTATTCATCTTGAGGATGAACCCAGTAGCATTTTTGAACAACTGAATGTTTTAGGTTTGCACCCTGGTATGTCTGTATATATTACTGAGGTGAATGATAAAAAAATCACCTTTGTTGCTGATGGTGAAGAATGTACTTTGACACCACTTTTTGCTGGACAAGTTAAAGTTGAAAAAGATGATCATAAAACAATTTTACCTCAAAAACATGAACTTCTTTCATCTCTAGAAATTGGAGATGAAGCTATCATTAAAGGTATATCAACAAATTGTCGAGGCCCACAACGTCGTCGTTTATTGGATTTGGGTATTGTTCCCGGTAGTAGGATTAAAGCTTTGATGAAAAGTGCTTCAGGAAACCCGGTGGCCTATAATGTTATGGGAACAACTATAGGAATTCGAAAAAAGGAAGCAGGGCTAATTTTTATTGATCGAATCAAAATCAAAGAACATGCACACTCCTAATAATTGTGAAAATTGTCCGGTACATCATAAAGCTAATCTCATCAAATTGGGATTAAATCTTCAAAATGTAGATTATGTTATTGCACTGGCAGGCAACCCCAATACCGGAAAAAGTACTGTTTTTAATAACTTGACCGGTTTGCATCAACATACCGGTAATTGGCCAGGGAAAACAGTGGTAAGAGCAGAAGGAGGGTTTAGATTTAACGAAAAAAAATATAAAGTTATAGACTTACCCGGCACTTATTCTTTACTGTCTACTAGTAAAGACGAGGAAGTGGCTCGTGATTTTATTCTTTTTGGAAAGCCTGACGTAACAGTTGTCATTGCCGATGCTACTCGTTTACAACGTAATTTAAATTTGGTTTTGCAAATATTGGAGTTGACTAACAGGGCAGTTCTATGTGTAAACCTCATTGATGAAGCAGCTAGAAATCACATAGAAATTGACATACGTTTACTTTCAAAGGAATTAGGTATTCCGGTAATACCCACATCGGCGAGAAGTAAACAAGGGATGGATGAATTACTACAAGCAATACACGAAGTGGCCTCAGGTAAATATGTATGTAAACCCAGAAAGATAAAGAAGCATTCTAAGAATCTTAACAATGCCATTGTCAAATTATCGAATAAAATTCTAGAAGTTTACCCTGATTTACCAAATGTAAAATGGGTAGCTATGCGTTTATTAGAGGGAGATAATAGTATTATTGAGGCCATTCGTTCTGGAGAAATTGGAAATCTAAGAGAAGAAAGATTTGCTATATAAAATATATTGAATAAGCATGAATAAAGACAATTTACAATCAATAGGTGATGAAATTATTTCGGAAGCGAATGCAGCAAGGTGGGATTTGGGGAGTGATTTTCACGATTCTATTGTAGAAACAATCTATGAGGAAGCTTCCCATATAGCACATAAAACTGTAAAACAAAAAGATGGAAAACAGGTCTATAGTTTTGATTTAAAGATAGATAAGCTGATAACGAGCAGATGGTTAGGATTTCCATTGATGGTTGTTATTTTAGCGTTGGTTTTTTGGATTACTATAGCGGGAGCTAATTACCCTTCTTCTTTACTGGCTGATTTGTTAATAGATACTATTCATCCTATCTTAAAGAATTTTGCAAATGCGCTACATTTACCTTGGTGGTTAGATGGTGTTTTAATTGATGGGGCCTATTTATCAATGGCCTGGGTAATAGCTGTTATGTTACCGCCTATGGCTATATTTTTTCCGTTATTTACTTTATTGGAAGATTTAGGATATTTGCCAAGAGTAGCTTTTAATATGGATAATCTATTCCGAAAAGCAGGTGCTCACGGAAAACAGGCTTTGACTATGAGTATGGGATTTGGTTGTAATGCTGCAGGTGTAGTTGCTGCAAGAGTAATTGATAGTCCACGTGAAAGATTAATTGCCATCATTACAAATAATTTTTCCCTGTGTAATGGCAGGTGGCCTACGCAAATTTTGATTGCAAGTATTTTTATTGGTGGATTAGTCCCTGCCAGTTTAGCCGGTTTGGTTTCTGCAGCCTCTGTGGTTTTTGTTGCAATTTTGGGAATATTTTTTAGTTTACTGGTATCTTGGGGTTTAAGCAGAACTGTATTGCGAGGTGAGGCTTCATCATTTAGTTTGGAATTACCACCTTATCGTCCACCAAGAATATGGCGAACACTTTATACATCTCTGATTGACAGAACATTAATAGTTCTCTATAGAGCAATTGTATTTGCTATTCCAGCCGGAATTCTTATTTGGTTGGTGGCTAATATCCATATCGGGGAGTTGAGTATTGCAGCGTATTTTATCAAGTGGTCAGGCCCTTTTGCATTTATTTTTGGTTTGAATGGGGTCATTCTTTTGGCATATATAATTGCAATTCCGGCTAATGAAATTGTGATTCCAACTATCCTGATGCTTACTGTATTGAGTGCCAATATATCAGGCGTTGGTGAAGGAACTGGAGTGATGTTTGAGATGGACTCTATACACGATACTGCTCAAATATTGCAAGCCGGTGGTTGGACATTATTAACAGGAATTAATTTGATGCTTTTCAGCTTATTACACAATCCTTGTTCAACTACAATTATGACTATTTATAAGGAGACAAAAAGTCTTAAATGGACATTGGTTTCTACTTTTTTACCTATTGCATTAGGTCTGATAGTCACTTTTTTTACAACACAACTATGGTATTTGTTTAGCTGATACCTTAAAGTTATTCAAACTTTTTAAGTATAAAAACTAGAGAAAAACTATTAAGTTCTCAATTTTTAGTAAGACTTATAATATTTGCCTGAAGTCTTTTTGTAATGGTTTTTATAGAATGTATGATTATTATGTTTAATAATTCTATTTTCTAAATCTTGTGTTTCACCGATGTAGTAAGAATCAGTTGAATAGCTGTAAATGATATAAAAATAATGCATTGACAATTATAAATCAAAAAAGCCCTGTTATTCAGGGCTTTTTGTGTGGTACCTCCAGCCCCGAATCATCGGGGGAACCAGGACACTTCTTGTTAAATAGGTAGTTCCGCTATGATATTTGGATTTTTTATCAGTTTTTGAATAAATACGCTGCTTTTCATTTTTTTGACAAACCTCTCAATTTTTTGAGCATTCGACCTATTGCCACATTCATATTTTAAGACGTATTCCCAATCTTTTGCTTTTTTGGTATAGGCTTTTTGGAATGTATGATTATTATGTTTAATAATTCTATTTTCTAAATCTTGTGTTTCACCAATGTAGTAAGAATCAGTTGAATAGCTGTAAATGATATAAAAATAATGCATTGACAATTATTAAATAAAAAAGCCCTGTTATTCAGGGCTTTTTGTGTGGTACCTCCAGGAATCGAACCAGGGACACAAGGATTTTCAGTCCTTTGCTCTACCAACTGAGCTAAGGTACCAGATACTCATATTTAAAATGAGCATGCAAATATATCAAAATTTCAAATTTTGAAAAAATACTTCTCAAAAAATTTGAGTTGTTATTTATTCTTCTGCAGGGGTGTCTCCACCACTTTCAGCTGGGGCATCACCGCCTTCAGTTGCACCTTCTTCACCTTCCTCGCCTTCTTCCTCTTCTTCGACAGCATCAACTATAGCAGCTCTAGCTGTTCTTACTTGGCAAACTACCATATCTCCGGGGTGGTTAAAAGTGAGTTTTTCTTCGTCGAATTCTCTTACAAAGAACTTATCACCAATTTTAAGCTTTGAAATATCTACCGTTAAGAAATCAGGTAGATCATCTGGGAGTGCTGTAACTGATAATTTACGATTTGGGAAACGCAATACACCACCATTTCTGACCCCTACTGAAGTACCTTCTAATTTTACAGGAAGATTGATGTTCAATGGTTTTTCTTTGTTTAATTGGTAAAAGTCAATGTGAAGAATTCTTTCACTCACCGGATGAAACTGGATGTCTTGCATCACTGCATTATAAGTTTCCCCGTTGTCCAATTCAATATTTGCAAAATATACATTCGGAGTATATACTAAAGGCTTGAATGTAATTTCGTCTGCTGAAAAATGTACTGGTTCACCCTCGCCGTATATCACGCAAGGAACCTTATCAGCATTACGTAGTACTCGAGTAGCTTTCTTGCCTACGCTTTCTCTTTTAGATCCTTTGATTGTAATTGATTGCATAATAAAATTAAAATAATTTACATTAAAAACTGTCCGCTTATTGAAGCATTGCTATGCACCATCTGCATAACCTCAGCAAATAAGGGGGCGCAAGATACAACTTTTATCTTATTATTTTTAAATTTTAAAGGAATAGTATCAGTCACTATTAATTCTTCTAATTTTGACTCGCTGATACGATTATGAGCATCTCCTGAAAGTATAGCGTGAGTAGCTATAGCACGCACACTCAAAGCACCTCTTTTCATCATTAAATCGGCTGCTTTGACAAGTGTTCCGGCTGTATCAACCATATCATCGACCAGAATAACATTTTTACCTTTTACATAACCAATTAGTTCCATTTTGCTGATCACATTGGCTTTTTTTCTTTGTTTATAGCAAATTACTACTTCAGAATTTAGATATTTTGAATACGCATAGGCTCTTTTAGAACCTCCCATATCGGGAGAAGCAATGACCAAATTGTCCAATTCCATTTTTTTAATCTCCGGAAGAAATATGGTAGATGCATATAGATGGTCAACGGGTTTTTCAAAAAAACCTTGGATTTGGTCGGCATGCAGGTCCATGGTCATGATTCGGGTAGCACCTGCGCTTTGTATCAAGTTCGCCACCAGTTTCGCACCTATAGCAACACGAGGTTTGTCTTTTCTATCTTGGCGTGCCCAACCAAAATAAGGGATTACGGCTGTAATGTGTCGGGCAGACGCTCTTTTGGCAGCGTCTAATAATAGTAGGAGTTCCATCAGGTTGTCTGCCGGTGGCATTGTAGACCCGACAATAAAAACACGCCTGCCTCTTACGGATTCTTCGAAAGCAGGTTGAAACTCCCCATCACTAAAATTTTGCAGTTTTACATTTCCTAATTTTGTATTTAGATGTTTTGCAATTTTTTTGGCTAATTTTTCACTTTGTGAACAAGCAAATACTTTTGGGCTTAACTCAGATGAAGACATGAAAGAGAAATATTGGATTATTTCTCACAAAATTAAAAAAATATTATAATTTTGTCACCCCTTAAAGTTTAGCCTCGGTGGCGGAACTGGTAGACGCGCTGGATTCAAAATCCAGTGGTAGCAATACCGTGTGGGTTCGATTCCCACCCGAGGTACTTTTCAGATTTAAAATTCTGAATTTTAAATTGGTTGAATTTAAGAAACTCATAAAGTCGTTTCTAAATATAAAATAGAAGATATTTATAAAGTGTTGCGCTTACCAGCGACACTTTTTTTATTTTTATTACTTTATTTATCTTAACATATGCATTCAAACGAGAATAGTGTTATCGCTTTAGGTACTTTTGATGGTGTTCATTTAGGACATCAAAAAGTAATAGATAGATTATTAAGAGTAGCACAAGAAAAGAATTTAGTTCCAATCCTAGTCACTTTTTTTCCGCATCCCTCTCATGTGCTTTCTCCTGAAAAACCTTTAAAATTGCTGATTTCTATTGAAGAAAGGGTTAAAATGTTGAAAAACCAAGGAGTCGAATTGGTCTATGTGCAAGAATTTACCAAAGCATTTTCTGAGCTAAGTGCTGAACAATTTATTATTGATACTTTATTAGACAGGTTAAGCATGAAGTTTTTGATAGTAGGACACGACCATAGTTTTGGCAAGAACAAAGAAGGTAATATGGCCATGCTTTCTGAATTAAGTGAATCTAAAGGTTTTGATTTAGAGCGTATTACACCTTTTTATCATAAAGGGGAATTGGTAAGTTCTACCTTAATTAGAAATGAATTAAAAAAAGGGAATATTGATAAGGCAAACGATTTTTTAGGTTATGATTTTTGCCTTTCTGGAAAAGTGATACAAGGGAATCAGTTAGGTAGAAAAATCGGTTATCAAACAGCCAATATTGCTTTGGATTATTCCAATAAAATTATTCCAAAAGAGGGTGTTTATATTGTAAAAAGTAAGCTAAATGAACAAGCTTTTTTTGGGATGATGAACATTGGTTTTCGACCTACAGTGGACGGAAAGACGCGTACCATAGAGGTGCATTTTTTTAATTTCAATGAAGACCTCTATTATCAAAAATTAAGAATAATAGTCTTGCATAGATTGCGAGATGAAAAGAAGTTTGAAAATTTAGATGGCTTAAGAAAACAATTGGAACAAGATGAAGAAACAACTTTAAATTGGATTAGCAAACACAAAAAAAATGGATAAAATCACACTCAAAAATATTAAACTATATGCTTATCACGGTTGTTTGGATGAAGAAGCTAAAATAGGCAGTGACTACATCGTTGATCTCAATGTAAAAGCAGATTTGAGTAAGTCCGCAAAAAGCGATCAACTTTCTGATACAGTTGATTATGTATACTTAAATAGTATTGTTAAAGAAGAGATGGCTATTCGAGCAGATCTGCTGGAACATGTAGCTAAGCGTATATTGGATCGTGTGTTAAATGATCTTCCAATGGTTAGAAAGGTATGTGTAGTTGTGGCTAAAGTAAATCCACCCATCATGGGAAATGTATCGGAAGTTTCAATCAGCATGTCAAAAAAACGTCCTAAGTAAGTAAAGAATTACTAATATTTTTCCTAAATTTGCATGCTCTAAAGGCGTCATGGCCGAGTGGTTAGGCAGAGGTCTGCAAAACCTTGTACAGCGGTTCGAATCCGCTTGACGCCTCAAGTCCATTCTCATCTTATTTGAGAATGGATTTTTTGTTTTTCTTAACAATCTAACGCTTTAATTTTTCTCACCTTTGTTTTTTACAGAAAATCTTAAGATTTTTGATATTATAAATCCTTTTTAATTTATGCGTATCTATCCTATTGAAACCGGAAATTTTAAACTAGATGGAGGAGCTATGTTTGGTGTAGTGCCAAAATCTTTATGGCAACGAACCAATCCGGCTGATAGTAATAATATGATTTCCATGAGTATGCGGGCTATGCTTATTGAAGAGGGTAACCGGTTGATCTTGATAGATAACGGGATGGGAGACAAACAATCGGATAAATTTTTTGGGTATTATTATTTATATGGTGATGCATCTTTGGATAAATCCTTAGCTAAATATGGTTTTCATCGCGATGATATTACTGATGTATTTTTGACCCACTTACATTTTGATCATTGTGGAGGCAGTATTCAATGGAATAAAAACCGTACCGCATATGAACCGGCTTTTAAAAATGCCCGGTATTGGAGTAATAGCAATCACTGGGAGTGGGCTATAAAACCCAATCCACGCGAAAAAGCTTCATTCCTTACAGAAAATATAATGCCTATTCAAGAAAGTGGACAGCTACATTTTGTCAATATTCCTGAAGGGGATTTTCTAAGAAATAGTGCTCTGGGCTTTGATGTTTTTTTTGTCAATGGACATACAGATAAAATGATGATACCCCATATCAATTACAAGGGTAAGAAATTAGTTTTTATGGCCGACCTGCTTCCAACAGTAGGACATATTCCATTGCCCTATGTGATGGGTTATGATACAAGGCCACTTTTAACTTTGGAGGAAAAAGCAACATTTTTACAAAGAGCAGCAGATGAAGAATATTACCTATTTTTAGAACACGATGCCGATAATGAACTTTGTACCCTAAAACATACTGAAAAAGGGGTGCGCTTGGAAAAAACACATACCTTTGAAGATATTTTTTAATAATCGTAACTTTTAAACCTATTTAAACACAAATTAACAAAGTAATTTTTAAATCGAAATATGAAATTTTTACACGTATTAACAGGAATTAGTTTAGCACTGGCACTTGCAAGTTGCGGAACTACCAAAACAGCTTCTGCTAACAAGACACAAAAAGAAATTCAGACAGCACAGAAAGCAGAGATGACCAAACACTATGATATGCAAGTTAAAACAGATCAGGTTTTAGCCAGAAAAAGTGAAATGACTGAAAAAGAAATTCAACAGTGGCCTCATATGGACATTTATAAAGATTCCGTACCGGGTATGAGTTTAGACAAAGCATATGAATTTCTTGCCGGGAAGAATGGAGAGAAAGTTATTGTAGGTGTGATAGACTCAGGAATTGATATTGAACATGAAGATTTGGATGATTTGATTTGGACCAATGAAGATGAAATTCCAAATAATAACATTGATGATGATAAAAACGGATATGTAGATGATATCCATGGATGGAATTTCTTAGGTGGTGAAGAAGGATCTTCAGCTCCTGAGCAATTAGAGATTACTAGAATTGTTAAAAAACTTGCTGATCAAATGGAAAAGATGAATGAAAAAGAGATTTTGGCTCAAGAAGGTGATAATGAAAAAGTTAGAGAAAAAATTAAATATGCCAAAGAACATTATATGGAGTTAAAAGAAGAAGTTGATAAAGAAAGAGAAGATGCGCTCAAACAAAAAGTAATGTATATAGGCTTACAAGAGAGCATGAAAAAAGCTGATGCATCGGTAAAAAAATCTTTAGGTAAGGATACCTATACACTTGATGATTTAACTGCATTTACCCCAGAAGAAGAAAGTACAGATAAAGGTAAAGAGATGTTAATGAGAATGCTGGCTTCCGGTTTAACACCTGAAGAAGGTATTGAGCAATTACAAGGTGCCATTGATTATTTCACTTTAAAGTCGGATTACCATTATAATATTGATTTTAAAGGTCGTGTCACAAATGATAATCCTGATGATTTGAAAGATGTGCCTTATGGCAATAATTGGGTGATTGGATCAAAAGATGATGAAATACATGGCACACACGTTTCCGGTATTATTATGGCAGAGAGAAATAATGGTATAGGAATGAACGGAGTAACTAATAATGTAGCCTTGATGTCTGTTCGTGCGGTACCAGACGGTGATGAATATGACAAAGATGTTGCCTTGGCTATTAGATATGCTGTTGACAATGGTGCTCAAGTAATCAATATGAGCTTTGGTAAAAGTTACTCACCTCATAAATACTGGGTATTTGATGCTATTAAGTATGCAGCAGACCATGATGTTTTACTAGTACACGCTGCTGGTAATGATCACGAAGATATAGATGTTGCAGATAATTTTCCCAATGATAGTAAAGATAAATTAACTGAAATATCGGATAATGTCATTACTGTTGGTGCCATGACAAGACATTTTGATGAAAACTTAGTAGCTACTTTTTCTAACTATGGTAAAAAGAATGTAGACGTTTTTGCTCCCGGTTTGGAGATCTATTCTACTTTCCCTAAAAACGAGTATGAATCTATTCAAGGTACTTCTATGGCATCTCCGCAAGTAGCGGGTGTAGCAGCTTTGGTACGTTCTTACTATCCAAATTTGACTGCCAGTGAAGTCAAACACATTATCATGGATTCAGGTATTGATTTTAATAGACAAGTTAAATTACCTGCCAGTAGAGGTGCTAAACCTGTTATGGTTGATTTCAATAAGTTATCAGTTTCTGGTAAAATATTAAATGCATATAACGCAGTAGTATTAGCTGATAGAATATCAAAAGCAAAATAAATTTAATTACTGAATAAGTTATTTATATTAAATTAGCCATTCGTCTTCATGCGAATGGCTTTTTTTATGGAGTATACTTTTATTACAAATTTAGAAAAATTTGAAAATTCCAAACTTTGGTATTACCATATCAAAATACCGAATGATGTTGCCCTAGCTCTTAAAAAAAAATCTAAAAGAGTGATTTGTAATCTTGATGGGACATATCAATTTCAATGTGCAATACTTTCTACAGGTGAAGAAAGTTTTTTTATTAATATCAATCAAGATATCAGGAATAAATTGAAGCTGGATTTAAATGATAACATACAGGTTACCTTAACCCCGGACAAAAGTAAATATGGTATTCCCGTTCCTGAAGTATTTGCGGAGTTATTAATACAAGATCCTGATTTTGACAAAGTTTTTCACAACCTTACCAAAGGAAAACAACGATCTTTATTACATCTTATTGGAAAATTTAAGACTGAACAAAAACGTCTGGATAAGCTGATGACATTACGCAATTATTTAGTTCAAGTAAATGGCAAATTGGATTTTAAAGAACTCCACTTAGCTTTCAAAAATGTATAAAAAAAGGGTGGTCAATACTAACCACCCTTTTTTAAATTCTTATCATACTAATCTGCCAGAATAATAATTTTGTTATTACTCATTTCAATGGTACCGCCAGAAATAGCTAACTGGTATTCGTTACCTTCTGAGGTAAATTTGTCTTTATAATCTCTCAAAAGAGAAATGTTTTCCCCTTTTATTTTGACAGTTCCTTCACTTAAAAGTGAAACGATAGGGGCGTGGTCATTTAACATTTGAAATGCGCCATTTACACCGGGTACAGCAACAGAAGTGACTTCGGCATTGAATATAACAGCTTCGGGAGTAACGATTTCTAACAGCATAATTCTTAATTCTTAATTCTACATTTTAAATTATTATGCTTCTGCCAACATTTTCTCTCCGGCTTCAATAGCATCTTCAATAGATCCTTTTAAGTTAAAGGCAGCTTCAGGATATTTGTCTAATTCTCCATCCATAATCATATTAAAACCTTTGATGGTGTCTTTAATATCTACTAATACTCCAGGCGTACCAGTAAATTGTTCAGCAACGTGGAAAGGTTGTGATAAGAATCTTTGTACACGTCTGGCACGGTGTACCACTAATTTATCTTCTTCACTCAATTCTTCCATTCCCAAAATAGCAATAATATCTTGTAATTCTTTGTATCGTTGTAACAAGTTAATCACTCTTTGCGCCGTATTGTAATGCTCTTCACCTAAAATCTCAGGTGTTAAAATTCTGGATGTAGAATCCAATGGGTCAACAGCTGGGTAGATACCTAATTCTGCTATTTTTCTGGAAAGTACTGTTGTTGCATCCAAGTGAGCAAAAGTTGTTGCAGGAGCAGGGTCGGTCAAGTCATCCGCAGGCACATATACCGCTTGTACTGAGGTAATGGAACCTTTTTTGGTTGAAGTTATACGTTCTTGCATAGCACCCATTTCAGAAGCTAAAGTAGGTTGATAACCTACGGCAGATGGCATACGACCTAGTAGCGCTGATACCTCAGAACCGGCTTGTGTAAAACGGAAAATATTATCAATAAAGAAAAGAACGTCTTTACCTTGATCATCGCCAGCTCCATCACGGAAGTATTCAGCAATGGTCAAGCCTGAAAGCGCTACACGGGCACGTGCTCCAGGAGGCTCATTCATCTGTCCAAATACGAAGGATAGTTTTGAATCTTTCAAAGTATTCATATCCACTTTTGATAAATCCCATCCGCCTTCTTCCATGGAATGCATGAAGTCATCACCATATTTGATAATACCGGATTCTAACATCTCACGTAACAAATCGTTTCCTTCACGTGTGCGTTCACCTACACCGGCAAATACGGACAGTCCACCGTGACCTTTAGCAATATTGTTAATCAACTCTTGGATCAATACGGTTTTACCAACACCAGCACCTCCAAATAAACCAATTTTTCCACCTTTGGCATAAGGTTCAATAAGGTCGATAACTTTAATACCGGTAAATAGTACTTCTGTAGAAGTTGACAAGTCCTCAAAATCGGGTGCTTGCCTGTGAATTGGAAGCCCGTCGTCTCCTTTTTTTGGCAAACTTTTTAAACCGTCAATAGGTTCTCCATTTACGTTAAATAAACGCCCAAATACGTCTTTGCCAATAGGCATTTGTATAGGAGCACCGGTTGCTATCACTTCACGGCCTCTACTTAATCCGTCGGTAGAGTCCATCGCGATACAACGTACCATATTTTCACCGGTATGTTGTTGTGCTTCCAATACTAAAATGCTACCGTCATCACGGGTGATCTCCAGAGAATCGTAAATTTTTGGAAGATCTGATTCCGAATCAAATGAAACATCGATAACCGGGCCGATAATTTGAGCAATTTTACCTTTAACTTGTGCCATCCTTTGAGTTGTTAGAATTTTAAGAAAATTGATGCATAAAATGATGCATCTTTTTATTATAATTTTTTGACATTAAGACTCACATAAGCCTTTCTTTACAAAGTTGCAAAATTAAACATTTATTTATAAAGAAAAAGTCTTTATGAAAAAAATCCAAACCCTGATTTACAAAGGTTTGGATTTTTGAAATTTGGAAAGTTATATTATAAACTATTATGGATTAATAGTCCAGGAAACATAGTATTGTTGTCCTATTTTTCCGGAGGCAGGTGCTACCAGATAATCATCTCCTCCAATATTAGTGCCACCAACTTTTAATATAGATTTCAAACTTGGTACATTATAGTTAATCTGAGCATCAATTACGGAACGTGCCGGGATCATGGCATTGGCAATATTAGCTTCCCACAAGAATTCATCTTGCCATCTGTAATTAACACCAAATCCAAAGTTTTTAAACAATTCTTCACTACCAAGACTTACTTTTACTTTGTGCTCGGGAGTATTAAAACCAGCTTCATAATCGGGGTCAGTGGTTTGGTCAAAATCAAAAGTAGCATAAGTATAATTTAAGCCTAAATCAAATTTACCGATTCCGGTACTTAAACCTAAAGTACCACCGTATGAACTTACTTCGGCTGTAGAGTTGGTATATACCTGGAATGGTTGAAAATCACCATTTGCAATAGCAATAATAGCATTAGGTTGTTGCACAACAGGATGAATATCAGAAAGATCAGCCATTCCATATTTAGGGACAATTACCGTTTTAGTAGATATAAATCCGTCATATTGATTATAATATCCGCTAATATCCATATTTACGGGTCCTAGCTTTCCTCTATAACCTAACTCATACGCACTTACTTGTTCTGGTTGTACATAGTCAGTATTTGCTTTAGCTAAATCAGCTGGATTTCCACTACCAGCAAATGCCAATAAAGATGAATAAGTAAATGCATTGTCATAAGCCCTAGCTCCAGAAAGACTTACCGTTGCAGGAAAACCTAATGCCTGACCTGTCGAGCTGATACTCAAAGGTTTAGAAGTATATCTATCAAGATTATCTTTAGCTGAACCTACTAAAATAGCTTGTCCTACATCCAAACCGATGTATTGGTCTTGGGTGGTCGGATTTCTAAAGCCGGTTTGGAAAGAAGCCCTTAAATTATGATTTAAATTTTCACCTACGCTATATACAAAAGCGACACGTGGAGAGAAAGATCCTTCAAAATTTTGCGCTTTATCATAACGAACAGATCCGGTAAATTTCAACCTGTCATCGGCAAATTTTTTTGATAATTGAGCATAGGCTCCGTACTCATCATATTTGATAGGTGCATCATAATCGGTAAAAATAGTTCCTTGAGAATCTAAGGTATATAGTCTATAGGATCCACCGAGTTGCAGATCTGCCCAATCATCAATAAGGCTCGCTAAATTATAGTTTGCGTCGGCATGATGCATTTTAGATTTATCAATAAATTTGGCACCAGTATTTAGATCGGGGTCAGTAGTAACCTGGTTAAATAAAGACTCAAATGCTGCTGTTCCGGGTTGAGGAGTTACATAAGTGTCTGCAGTCTCACGACCTGTAGCATGTGCAGTAGCTGCATCGGCTCCGGCAGCAAAAGCACCAATAAATCCTTGAGCATAAGCTCCAAACCAATTACCTGCAAAGGCTTTACTCATATTAATACCGGCAAAACGCATATCGTAAGAATCACCAGCATCTTCCGTAGTTATATAACCACGGACAAAGAAGTTATCACCTTTAAATTCTAATTTGGTTTGATTCATAATAAAATCTTTTAAATAATAACGGTTGGCTCCTTGATAAATAGTATTACCACGGCCACTTCGAAAATTAAAGATCAATTCTTTATCATTTTCCCAAGGCTTATAATGAAGCGCAACGTCTGTTTTAATGCTTCTGGCTTGATAATCGGTCATATTCATTTCATTATAACCGGTCATACTTACATCTCCAATAGTTCCTTCAGGTAGTAGAACACCGGTAAGTGCATAGCCTAAAGCTTCCATATTTGGGATACCATTTGAAGGCAGTGCAGCAGAGGCAGTTATTTCATCTCCATATATATTTAATCCATCAAAAGTGTTACCTCTATCAGCATAGGGTGTAATGATACTGGCTTCGCCAGGAAGTACATCATAATATTGGTCATAATCTGCACTCATCCAGTCAGTTCCTCTCATATAGGAGAAGTTGACTTTACCGGCAAATTTTTCACTGAACTTATAAGCAGCTCTGATGCCGTAGTCATAAAATCTATGATCGCCTGCCACAACTTGAGAGGTTTGGCCTACTTTGGCATAAGTACTGATACCAGTATGATGAAAGGGGCTTTTACTGGTCATAAATAATATACCATTAAAAGCATTCGCACCGTAAAGGGCAGAAGAAGCTCCGGGAAGTATTTCTACAGTATTTACATCTAATTCGTTCATACCTACCAAATTACCTAAAACAAAGTTTAAGGCTGGTGAAGAATTGTCTATCCCATCTACCAATTGCATAAAACGCGCATTAGAAAAAGTAGCAAATCCACGGGTATTGACAGATTTGAATGTCAAAGAGTTAGTATTTACGTCAACTCCTTTCAAATTTTCTAATCCTTCATAAAAATCAGGAGTAGCAGCATTTTTAACCATTTTGGCATCCATTCTTTCTATGGTTACGGGTGATTCTCTAATGCGTTCAGGAGTTCGAGAGGCAGAAACAACCACTTCATCTAATAATTCAGTAGCTTCTGCTAATTTAAAGTGTACTTCTTGTCCATTTTCTGTAATAGATATTACTGAATTCTTAAATCCAATACTGGATGCTTCCAGATCAAATGGTACATCTTTATTAATCGTCAAAGTAAAGTTTCCGTCAAAATCTGTAGTGGTTCCCAGATTATCACCACTCACTTGAATACTAACACCCGGTATGGGCTCATTAGTGTTGGCATCGGTAACTTTACCGCTTATTGTCGTTTGGGCGTAAATAAAAA
Organism: Flavobacteriaceae bacterium; assembly: GCA_024763365.1. Lineage (GTDB taxonomy): Bacteria > Bacteroidota > Bacteroidia > Flavobacteriales > Flavobacteriaceae > DQTL01. The sequence continues at coordinate 9,234 of JANTFO010000010.1, read as the reverse complement.
TACTACTAATGAGTAGTACAAAGAATAATAATTTTTTCATTGTTTATTTGTTTGGTTAAAATCGTGGCAAAATACAAATATTTTAGAAATCAATAAAAATTGATGTAATTTTCTGTGTAGTTTTGATTTATTTTTCACTTATTTTCAACAGATAACAATCTGATTTTTTATACTATAAAGGGTATTAATCTGTCACAAAATGAATGGTATGCTCATTCTGTTGTCTTAAAAGCAGTTTTCTCCCTTTTAAAAAAGTCCAATACTCGACTTTATCGTAATGAAAAACTGAAAACAGGTTAACAGATTCATATACTTGTATTTGAAAATTCTTTTCCAATGAGCTGACTAAATTTTTTAATTGTTGAAAAGGGTCCTCAATACATATTGATGCCGAAATAGCCGAATTTTGAATGAGGTTGAGATTGATTTTATATACGTCAAGCAAAGAAAAAATGTGGCTGGTATTTTTTTTAAAAATAAATGAGAAATCATTTGTTTGCAGGTTGATCAATATTTGATTTTCCTTTTTTGTAAAGCAAGTTTGGTGGTCATCATGTTTATCTTTTTGACAAATTATACTACCCGGGTTGGAGCTATCAGAAAAGGAACGTATTTTTAAGGGAATATTTTTGTTTTGAAGTGGTTTTATAGTTTTGGGATGAATTACACTGGCTCCATAAAAAGCCATTTCCAAGGCGTCTTGGTAAGAAATAGACTGAATTAATTTTGTTTCATCAAAAAATCTGGGATCTGCATTGAGCAAGCCTTCAACATCTTTCCAGATAGTTACTTCTTGGGCATCAAGACAATGAGCTAGTATAGCTGCTGTATAATCTGAACCTTCACGCCCCAGCGTAGTACTATTTTTATTTAAAGCACTACCAATAAAACCTTGTGTAATTAACAAACTATCTTTGATTTTATATTTCTTTACCTCTTGACAGGTTTTTTCCCAATTGACTCGGGCATCCCTGTAATTATCATCCGTAAAAATAAGTTCTCTTGCATCTAACCAAGTATTTTCAATACCTATTTCATTAAGGTAAGCACTGACGATCTTAGTGGATAATAGTTCTCCATAAATTACTGTTTGGTCGTATATATAATCGTAATTAGAAACGATATTTTGTTCTAGAAAATCTAAATACTTTTTAAAAAGTGATTGGGTTTCAGAAAGTATGTTAGTTTTATTATTAAAAAGTGTGTTGATGATCTTAAAGTGAAAATCTTTGACCTTTTTTAGTGCATGGTCAAATTGATCTTTATCATTTAAAAACTTGTGTAAAACATCCTCAAATGCGTTGGTCATTTTGCTCATTGCAGAAATTACCAAAAAAGTATTACGACAGCCTTCATTTTTTAGTAACTTTGCTACATTCGTAATGCTAGATGTATCTTTAACAGAAGCACCTCCGAATTTATAAATTTTTATCTTGGTCATCTCAGCATGCGAATTTACACAATTATAAATATTAATTTTGTTCAATGAAGAATAAACCAAGCACACTCGGAGAATTTATTATTGAAAATCAAAATCAATTTAGATACTCTGAAGGAGAACTTTCTCGCTTACTAAATTCTATAAAATTAGCCGCAAAAGTAGTAAACCACGAAGTTAATAAAGCCGGTTTAGTTGATATTTTGGGTTCTGCCGGAGAAACAAATGTACAAGGAGAAACCCAGCAAAAACTGGATGTATATGCCAATGAAGTTTTCATGCGCACTTTGAAAGATAGACATATTGTATGTGGTGTAGCCAGTGAAGAAGAGGATGATTTTGTAGCGATCAATAAAGATGATGGTGGTAATGATCATAAATATGTGGTTTTGATGGATCCTTTAGACGGCTCCTCCAATATAGATGTCAATGTATCTGTGGGAACTATTTTTTCGATTTTTAGAAGAATAAGTCCTGTAGGGTCGTTAGCAACCAAAGAGGATTTTTTACAAAAAGGTCGTAATCAGGTGGCGGCGGGATATGTAGTTTATGGAACTTCCACTATGTTGGTTTATACCACAGGATATGGTGTAAATGGTTTTACTTTAAATCCGGCTTTGGGCACCTGGTATCTATCACATCCTGATATGAAATTTCCATCAATGGGAAAAATTTATTCTATAAATGAAGGGAACTATGTCCATTTTCCAAAAGGTGTCAAGAAATATATAAAATACTGTCAGGAAGAAAAAGATGACCGGCCTTATACTTCTCGCTATATTGGATCTTTAGTGTCTGATTTTCATAGGAATATGATAAAGGGAGGTATTTATATATACCCTATTACAACAGCTTCTCCTAACGGAAAATTGCGTTTGCTTTACGAATGTAACCCCATGGCGTTTTTGGCAGAACAAGCAGGTGGAAAAGCTAGCGATGGCTATCAGCCTATTTTAGATATAGAACCGAGCGAACTTCACCAACGTGTGCCATTTTTCGTGGGTAGTGCCGAAATGGTTACCAAAGCTGAAAGTTTTATGAAAAAGTATAGTTAATATATCTTTTTTCATCTATTATTTTTTAAAATGTTTTATAGCTTATTAACCAAATTTTTTAACACCTATGTTACGTAAAATATCCATCTTAGTATTTTCAATTTTGTTAAGTTTTCAATCTTTTTCTCAAGGTTCGCCAGATTACAAAGGGGGCTTTAAAATAAAATTTGACGAGGATGGCCAAAAATATTTGAGGCTTATTTCTTGGGCACAGATGCAGGCTAACTATGATATTGATGCAGAAACCACAGCTTTTCAACTTAGAAGGGCCAGATTACTCCTTTTCGGGCAAGTAACCAAGGATTTTATGATTGTTACGCATTTCGGAGCAAATAGCGTGAATGCTAATACTTTATCACCAACCGGTAAAGGAGAAGGTGTACAGTTGTTTTTTCATGATGTTTGGGCACAATATAATATAGGAGATCATTTATCAGTTGGAGGTGGTTTACATTACTTTAACGGAGTCTCAAGATTAAACAGCCAGAGCACATTGAATTTTCTAACCTTAGACAACAATCGTTCCTCCTGGGCTACTTTGGGTCTAACAGATCAATTTGGAAGACATCTCGGATTTTTCGCTAAAGGAGATGTGGGCAAATTTCAATTTCAGCTTGCTGTAAATGATGCGTTGACAAATGGTCTCGATACAAGAGACCCAAGTGATGATTATGCCATATATGGAGGCAAACGTTTGCTAAGTGATCATAAAGGTAGTAAAAATTTCGCTGGTTATTTTACCTATCATTTTTTGGATAAAGAGTCCAATTTTTTACCTTTTAGAGTAGGCAGTTATTTGGGAGGCAAAAAAGTTTTAGCTGTAGGAGCAGGTTTCTTTATGCACCCCAATGGTTCAGTAATTTTAGAAGGAGATAATTTAGTAGGAGAAAATGTCAATTTATGGGCAGCTGATGTATTTTATGATGCACCTGTTGGTAATGGGGCTTTAACAGCCTATGCCGTTTTACAAAATAATGATTACGGAACGAATTATTTATTAGGTTCTACTTATGGCACCGGTACTATGTTTTATACCCATGCAGGTTATGTAATTCCGGGTGACAAAGAAAAAACCAGATTCCAGCCATACCTGTCTTTTCTTAACCATTCCTATGATGCAACGGATGATATTAAAAACAGGTTTGGTGTAGGACTTAACACCTTTTTTAGTGGCCATAATTCCAAGTTGACATTGGAATATGCCCATCAAAAAATGGGAGAAGCTAAAGAAAATGTATTAAGTATTCAAGCGATGATTTATTTGTAGATTTTAATAAAATATTGTCTGAATTATAAAAAATGACATTAGTCATTTTACAATGTTTTTTAATCAATTAAATTTGTCGTCATTATTTTTAAATAATTATTTATGAGCTCGCAAAGAGGACTTTTTAAAACATCTGTAATGCGTAAAAATGTGATGGCAGTGACCGGACTTTTTATCGCATTTTTTCTTGTTATTCACTTAGCAGGAAATTTAATTCTTATCATACCTGACTCTTGGTTTCCTATTGAATTTTGGGGAGGGGTGGCAAACCAACATGATATGTACAATGCCTATTCGCATTTTCTCGTACATTTTTGGCCTATAAGTATTGTAGCATGGTTATTATATGCAGCTATTATCATTCATGCATTTGATGCCTTGTTGATTACTTTAAGGAATAGAAAAGCCAATGCTGATGACAAGTATATCAAAAAAGATACTTCTACTAGTACTTGGTATTCCAGAAATATGGGGATCCTGGGTTCTATCATCGGTATTTTTATCGTAATACATATGGGGCAGTTTTGGTTGAAATATAAAGTACTCGGTACCGAGCCCGATTTATATGATTTGGTAGTTGCGACATTTAAACAAGGATGGGTGATCATTCTTTACCTTATTGGCATTATATCTTTAGGTTTTCATTTGGTTCATGGTGTAGAAAGTGCCCATAGATCATTGGGAGTGCACCAAAAACCATGTATTAAAGTATTAAAATATATTGCTATGTGTTTTGGAATTGTCATGGCAGTTCTGTATGCAATAATTCCAATAATCATTTATTTTAAATAGAAAAATATGGCATTAGACGCAAAAATACCGGAAGGACCATTAAAAGATAAATGGCAAAATTATTTAGATAGTAAAAACATAATTAACCCTGCCAATCGAAAAAAGATCGATGTTATTGTCGTAGGTAGTGGATTGTCAGGAGGTGGGGCTGCAGCAACTCTGGCTGAGTTAGGCTATAATGTAAAGAACTTCTACTTTCAGGATTCTGCCCGTAGAGCACACTCTGTAGCTGCTCAAGGAGGGGTAAATGCCGCTAAGAATTATAGAAATGATGGTGATAGTATATACCGTATGTTTTATGATACAATAAAAGGAGGAGATTACAGATCAAGAGAAGCCAATGTATATCGGATGGCACAATTATCAGTAGACCTCATAGACCATATGAACGCACAAGGGGTCCCTTTTGCTCGTGAATATAATGGTTATTTGAGTAACCGATCTTTTGGTGGTGTATTAGTATCTAGAACCTTTTATGCCAGAGGGCAAACCGGACAGCAGCTTCTTCTCGCAACTTATCAAGCTATTATGAAGCAAGTAAAGGCCGGAAACCTAACAGAATATAAGCGACATGAAGTGCTTGATTTTGTAATGGTAGATGGAAAAATGCGCGGTGTAATAGCCCGTAATTTGGTGACCGGAGAGATTGAACGTCATTCGGCACATGCTGTGGTATTGGGCACCGGAGGTTTTGGTAAGATTTTTTATCTATCAACTTTGGCGATGAACTCTAATGTTTCAGCAACATGGAGAGCACATAAAAAAGGCGCTTTCTTTGCGAATCCCTCTTGGACACAAATTCACCCGACGGCATTACCGCAAGCCGGAGAGCATCAATCCAAACTGACATTGATGTCAGAGTCATTGAGGAATGACGGCCGTATTTGGGTGCCTAAAAAGAAAAACGATCCACGCAAACCTGGAGATATTCCACAAGAAGAAAGAGATTATTATCTGGAACGTCGTTACCCTGCCTTTGGTAATTTGGTGCCACGTGATGTAGCTTCCAGAGCGGCCAAAGAACGGATGGATGCCGGATATGGAGTGGGGGCATTAAAAAATGCAGTATACTTAGATTTTAAAACAGCCATAGAAAAACATGGCAAAGCAACGATCAAAGAACGTTACGGTAATTTATTTACGATGTACAAAAAAATTACCGGAATTGATGCGTATAAAGAACCGATGAAGATCTCTCCTGCGGCACACTTCTCAATGGGTGGCTTATGGGTAGACTATGAATTAGGTACAACGATCCCTGGTTTATATGCAGTAGGAGAAGCAAATTTTGCAGATCATGGAGCCAACAGATTAGGTGCTAACTCGCTTTTGCAAGCCTCTGTAGATGGAAATTTTGTATTGCCAAATACCATTTCAAACTACTTATCAAATGATATCAGTACTGGTCCTATTTCTACAGATTTGCCAGAATTTGAAAAAGCTGAAAAGGAAGTTAAAGAGCAAATTGATAAATTATTGTCAATTGATGGAAAAACTCCTGTTGATCAAATTCACCGTAAGCTCGGTAAAATATTATTTAAAGAAGTAGCCATGTCGCGAAATGAAAAAGGGCTTAAATGGGCTATAGAAGAAATTAAGAAGTTAAGACAAGAGTTTTGGAGTGATGTCGCTGTTACCGGTGATGCCAAAGGAGTAAATTCCGAATTAGAAAAAGCCGGCAGATTAGCAGATTACCTTGAAATTGCCGAATTGATGGCTATCGATGCTTTAGACCGTAAAGAAAGTTGTGGGGCTCACTTCCGAGAAGAATACCAAACGGAAGATGGTGAAGCCGTTCGTGATGATAAAAACTATATGTATTCAGCAGCTTGGGAATGGAAAGGTGATCACAAATGGGATTTACACAAAGAAGCACTCAAGTACGAGAATATAGAAGTGAAAACACGTAGTTATAAATAAAAGTTGAATTGAGTTAAAAAACAAGAACACCATGAAATTTACTTTAAAAATTTGGCGTCAAGAATCCCCAAAAGCAAAGGGAAAATTAGAAACTTTTAATTTAACTGACGTAAGTGAAGACATGTCTTTCTTAGAAATGTTAGATATGCTTAATGAACAATTAGTGACTGAAGGAAAACGTGTTGTTGAGTTTGACCACGATTGTAGAGAAGGTATTTGCGGACAATGTTCACTTGTTATCAATGGACAAGCACATGGTCATAATAAGCATTATACTACTTGCCAGACGCACATGCGCTCATTTAAAGACGGTGATACCTTATTTATTGAACCTTTCCGCGCAAAGCCTTTTCCTATTATTAGAGACTTAAAAGTTGATAGAAGTTCTTTGGACAAAATTATTCAAGCAGGAGGCTATATTTCTGCCTTTACCGGTATGGCTCCGGAAGCCAATACCATTAATATCCACCATGAGGTTTCAGAAAGTGCTTTTGATAGTGCTGCCTGTATTGGTTGTGGCGCTTGTGTGGCTACTTGTAAGAATTCATCAGCCGCATTATTCATGTCAGCTAAAGTGGCACATTTGGCTAAGTTACCGCAAGGTCAAGTAGAGCGACAAGAGCGTGTGATTTGGATGGTCAACGAACATGATGAACAAGGTTTCGGAAGTTGTACACATACCGGTGCTTGTGCAATGGTATGTCCGCAAGAAGTTCAATTAATAGATATAGCTCATATGAATTTTGAATACAACCGCGCCATGGCTAAAACCATGTAAAAAATATTCTAAGTAAATATAAGATCTGCTTTCCAAACCGGGAAGCAGATTTTTTTTAACCATTCAAATTACCTACTTTCGTTTGATAAATTCTTTTGTGAATGAACGAAAACCTAAATCCCGATAAGCAACACTTGACCGATGAGGATATGAAAGTTGAGAAAAGATTGAGGCCGGTACACTTTGATGATTTTACCGGACAAAAGTCAGTTCTCGAAAACTTGAAAATCTTTGTTGAAGCTGCCAATCAGAGGGGGGATGCTTTAGATCATACCTTGTTTCACGGCCCTCCGGGATTAGGAAAGACTACTTTAGCTTATATTTTAGCCAATGAATTAGAAGTTAATATCAAAGTAACTTCTGGTCCTGTTTTGGACAAACCAGGTGATTTAGCGGGTTTGCTTACCAATCTCAATGCTCGCGATGTATTGTTTATTGATGAAATTCACCGTTTGAGCCCGGTGATTGAAGAATATTTGTATTCTGCAATGGAAGATTATAAAATTGACATCCTTATTGAAAGTGGTCCCAATGCACGTAGTGTACAAATAGAATTAGAACCTTTTACTTTAGTAGGAGCAACTACCCGATCCGGTTTGTTGACAGCACCTATGCGGGCACGTTTTGGAATTAGTAGCAGGTTACAGTATTATGAAACTGAATTATTGACAACTATAGTGGAAAGAAGTGCCGGGATTTTAAAGGTTCCAATAAGTATGGAAGCCGCCATTGAAATAGCTGGTAGAAGCAGAGGTACACCCCGAATTGCTAATGCCCTCTTAAGGCGTGTTCGTGATTTTGCTCAAATCAAGAACAAGGGAGATATCGACATTAAAATTGCCCAATATGCTTTAAAGGCACTCAATGTAGATACACATGGATTGGACGAAATGGATAATAAGATCCTTTTGACGATCATTGATAAGTTTAAGGGAGGGCCTGTAGGTCTTTCTACTTTGGCTACAGCAGTTGCTGAAAATGCGGAGACTTTGGAAGAAGTATATGAGCCATTTTTAATTCAAGAAGGTTTTATTGTGCGGACACCCCGTGGCAGGCAAGTCACTGAATTGGCTTATAAGCATCTTGGTAGAGATCGAGGTGTACAGCAAGACACCTTGTTTTAAAATTTTATAATAATGGCCGAACACAATGAATTAGGAAAAGCCGGCGAAATATTAGCCCAAGAAATGTTGCTTAAGAAGGGTTATGAAATTCTCGAAACCAATTGGATTTATCAAAAAGCAGAAATAGATATCCTTGCTCAAAAAGAAAAAAATACAATAGTTGTTGTGGAAGTCAAAACCAGGAATAATGAAGCTATTGGTAAGCCGGAAGAATTTATTTCAAAAAAGAAAATTAGGTTGTTGGTCATGGCTGCGGATGCTTATGTACAAGAAAACGATTTAGATGTAGAAGTAAGATTTGATGTGGTTGCGGTCATTCTTAACGAAAAATACCAAAATGTAAGGCATATTGAAGATGCTTTTTATTTTTTTCAATAAGTCCTAAAGTTTTTTAATTTTATTTTGAGCTTTCTTATAAGCCTTTTTGGTGTTGATATTTTTTACATTTTCAGCGGATATTTCTACATATTTCACTTGCATGCTCTTTAAAACCTCAATAGGTTTATAACAATTTTTTTGATAAAAATCCTGAATGAAAGTTAAGGCTTTTGGTTCCCAAATAGCCGCCAAAGGCTCTGGATAGTCTTTTTCTTTGACTTTGAAAGCAGTAGCAGCTTTTGAAGGATCTCTTTGCTGAATAAGTTTTGCGATGTGGTTTTCATCCAAAAAAGGTAAATCATTGGCAATGATCAAAAAAGCAGTATTAGGATAAGATTTAAAAGCTGAACGTATTGCTCCAAATGGGCCTAAGCCTTCTTCTATATCATAAATAATATTTGGATGGTCAAAGTTTTGATTTTCTCTGGATGAAAGGTATACTTTTGGGAGGAATTTTTCCAGTAATCTTATAGCATATTTCC
>JANTFO010000009.1 GCA_024763365.1 Flavobacteriaceae bacterium | reverse complement strand
TGGGTGATAAATCGGTCGGGAATCCCCAGATTATGAACTTTTATTTTAGCATCTATTTTTTCAAAGCAACTTGTTACAGCCTGGCCAAAACCACCTTTTAAAACACCATCCTCAAGAGTGATGATTGTTTTGTGATTTTGGGCAATTTCATTTAAAAGCTCTTTATCTAAAGGTTTTACAAAAAGCATATCGTAGTGGGCTACTTCCCAGTCTTGATGTTTTTGGAGGATGTTTTGAATGGAATTGCCAAATGGCCCCACACTTAATATGGCGATATCTTTTCCGTGGGAAAGTTGTATTCCTTTACCAATGGGGACAGCTTTATAATCCTTTTCCCAATCTATATGAATGCCCCTGCCACGAGGGTAACGAATGGCTATAGGCTGGTTAACTTTTTGTGCGGTGTAAAGTAAATTACGTAAATAGATCTCATCACGGGGTGCAGCCACGATCATATTAGGGATGGCATTTAAAAAGGCAATATCAAAAACGCCGTGGTGGGTAGCCCCGTCATTACCAACCAATCCTGCGCGGTCAATGCAGAATACTACCGGTAAGTTTTGTAAGGCGATGTCATGAATCACCTGATCATAAGCGCGTTGTAGAAAAGTGGAATAGATGGCTACATAAGGTAAATAACCTTGGGTAGCCCAGCCTCCGGCAAAGGTAACAGCATGTTGTTCGGCAATACCTACGTCAAATGCGCGATCGGGTAAGGCTTCTAGCATATATTTTAAGGAGGTACCTGTAGGCATAGCTGCCGTAATTCCGATAATTTTTTCATTTTTCTTGGCCAGATCCAATAATGTTAGTCCAAAGACATCCTGATATTTGGGAGGTAGCTCTTTGTTGTAGGCAACTTTTATGAGTCCTGTTTTTTTATCAAAAATTCCCGGAGCATGATAGGTGATCTGGTCACGTTCGGCTTGAGGAAGGCCTTTGCCTTTTGTTGTAATAACATGGAGTAGTTTAGGCCCCTTTGTGTTTTTTAATTTAATCAATTTAGGTAGTAAAGCTTCAAAATCATGCCCATCTACTGGCCCGAAATATTTAAAATTTAGGGCTTCAAAAATATTTTTTTGCCCGGATTTATCTTTTGATTTAATTGAAGTCAGGTATTTTTTTAAGGCTCCTACATGTGGGTCAATACCCATTTGGTTGTCATTTAGAATAACTAAAATATTTGTATTCGAAACGCCGGCATGATTCAGTGCCTCAAAAGCCATACCTGAAGCGATACTGGCATCACCCACAACGGCGATATGTTTTCTATTTTCACCTTTAATTTTGGAGGCATACGCCATTCCAAGCACAGCAGAGATGGCTGTTGAAGAATGTCCGGTACCAAAAGCATCGAATTCACTTTCTTCTCTACTTGGGAAACCGGCAATACCGCCATATTGTCGATTAGTTAAAAAAGCTTTTTTTCGGCTGGTTAAAATTTTGTGGGGATATGCTTGATGCCCAACATCCCATACGAGAAGATCCTCCGGAGTATCAAAAATATAGTGTAGTGCTATGCTTAATTCGACAACACCCAATCCAGCACCGAGATGCCCTTTTTTTGTCGAGACCACATCAATAATGTAGTCTCGCAATTCAACTGCTAATTGTGGAAAGTCCACAGGGTTTAGTTTTCGTAAGTCGGTTACACTGTTAATATGATTTAGCAGTTTGTATTGCATTGTACAAAGGTATGTTAAGATCGTTACAAAATAGGTGAAAAAACTGGAACTAAGCGCATTCTGCTTCAATATTCTTCGTTATCAAAATTTTTTAATCCTCATTATCAATAAGATAACTGCGGTTAAAAATTTCTCAAGCCTTGAATATTTTTGTATAATGCGTTTTGCAACGGTCTTATGTTTTCTAAATGGGACTAAGAACAAAAAAGCCCCGACTTTTTAAAAGTCGGGGCTTTATAACGATCTATTATTGTTTTACTTTTTTGTTAACTCAATGTGGTGCTGTAAATATTCAAAAGAATCACGTGCTATGATGTGAATTTTTTGTTTATACTTCCATCCCCATTTTCTGGAAACTGAAATGAAACCTTTGTTTAAATAAGCGGCTACAAAGGGATGTACATGTAAGGCAATATTTTTGTATTTGCCTTTATTGGTGATTTCTTGGAGTTCGCTTTCCAGTTTTTCTATCATTAAAATAGGAGAGGAGACCTTATTATCTTTATTTGGATCCTCTTCTCGGGTCTCAATGATAACTTCTTCTCTTACGCGCTGGCGTGTGATCTGTACTAAGCCAAATCTACTAGGTGGGAGCACTTTGTGTTTAGTTCTGTCTAAACTCATCTCGTCTTTAAGGTGTTCGAATAGTTTTTTTCGGTCTGCAGCTGCGTGCATATCGATAAAATCAACAACGATAATACCACCCATATCTCTAAGGCGAATTTGTCTGGCAATTTCGCTAGCGGCAATCAAATTAACTTCTAAAGCGGTGTCTTGTTGAGACTTGGCTTTGTTGGAACGATTGCCACTGTTTACATCTATGACGTGAAGTGCCTCGGTATGTTCTATGACCAAATAAGCCCCGGTAGGCATGGAAACTGTCTTGCCAAAGGAGGTTTTGATTTGTCTGTCAACACCAAATTTTTGAAAAATAGGGACTTTAGCATTGTAATATTTTACAATAGATGCTTTATCGGGTGCTATATCTTCAAGATAAGATTTGATTTCCTGGTATAATGTTTTGTCATTTACATGTATACCGGCAAAGCTATCATTTAAAACATCTCTTAAAATAGCAGAAGCTCTGTTAACTTCACTCAAAACTTTTTTTGGTTTTTTGACATCTTGGTGTAATCGTTTACACATGTCATACCATTGATTGAGTAATTGTTGCAGGTCTTTGTCCAGTTCAGCAACTTTTTTATCCTTGGCTACTGTTCGTAATATGATGCCAAATCCTTTTGGCTTGATACTTTTTACGAGCCTTTTTAAGCGGGCTTTTTCTTTTCTGTCTATAATTTTTTGAGAAACTGAAATTCGGTCGGAGAAAGGTAATAAAACCATGTATCTACCGGCAAAAGAGAGCTCTGCACTAAGTCTGGGCCCTTTGGTAGATATTGATTCTTTTACGATCTGCACCAAAATAGGTTGACCTGTTTTAAGAACATCTTTAATGCTTCCGCCTTTATCAATATCCCCTTCAATTTTAAAATTATTTAATGAAAAATCTTTGCGTTTACGAGTACTTACCTGATTTAAAAATTTTTTCATGGACAACAATTGTGGTCCAAGGTCATGGTAGTGTAAAAAACCGTCTTTTTCATCTCCTACATTTACAAATGCAGCATTGAGTCCGGAAAGTATTTTCCCAACTTTCGTTAAAAAAATATCTCCAACGGCAATAGTTTTATCACTTTCGTCTTTGTGAAGTTCTATTAATTTGCCGTCTCTAAGTAAAGCAAAATCAATATCGTTTTGGTTTGATTTAATGATTAATTCTGTTTTCATACGATTGATTTGATATTATAAATATGGTGATCGTATGGAACTTACAGGTGATTTAAAAATATTCGCCTGTTTCGTTTCATATTGTTATAATAGTTATTGATCTTAAAAATCTAGAATAACTATTCTGAAAATCAATTATTTAATTCCAAAAAGATTGATTTGGTAATTTGGAAGTTTTGTATAAGTTGTTATGACTATATACAAAAAGGCATTTGAAATCTAAAGTGATTTCTATGTCAAAGAACATACTATGAAGAAACAGCTTATTTTTTCTTTTTATGTCTGTTTAATCTGCTTCTCTTTTTACGTTTGTGAGTTGCTATTTTTTTACGTTTCTTCTTTTTACCACTTGGCATATACTATAGGGTATTAAATGTTAGATAAAAAAACTACTTAACAACTACTCTTTTTTTCACTTCATTGATAAAAACCTTAGCAGGTTTAAATGCCGGAATGTTGTGAGCAGGAATTTTAATAGTTGTATTTTTTGAAATATTTCTACCGGTTTTTTCAGCTCTTTCTTTTACAATAAAGCTTCCAAATCCTCTTAAGTATACATTTTCATTAGTACTTAAAGACTCTTTAACTTCATTCATAAATGCTTCAACAGTAGCTAAAACTTCATTTTTTTCTAAACCTGTTTTATCAGATATTTTCGTTACAATTTCTGCTTTAGTCATGATTAATTAATTTTTGATTGTTTAAAAAAATCGGACTGCAAATATAAAATAATAAATACAATATCAAACAGTTAATTGATTTTTAAGTGAGTTGTGCCGGCAAAGTGATAAAAAACTTGTAGAGATAAAGAGCACTTATTAAATAAAAATTAAAATAATCCATGTATTTGGGCATCAATTCGATTGATGATACTGCCTAGGTCTTCTGGATTTTCCACAAAATCAAGATTATCTACATCAATAATGAGGAGTTTTCCTTTATTATAAGTTGAAATCCAGGCTTCATAGCGTTCATTGAGCCTACTCAAATAATCAATACTGATGGAATTTTCATAATCACGCCCTCTTTTGTGTATTTGCCCCACAAGTGTTGGTATATTGGCACGTAAGTATATTAACAGGTCCGGAGCTGTAACCAGGCGTTCCATTAACTCAAAAAGAGACGAATAATTGTCAAAATCTCGTGTAGGCATCAAACCCATGGCATGTAAATTAGGAGCAAAGATATGGGCATCTTCGTATATGGTACGGTCTTGAATTATGTTTTTTCCACTTTCTTTGATTTCAAGAATTTGCCTAAAACGACTATTTAAAAAATAAACTTGCAAGTTAAAAGACCATCTTTCCATGGCGGCATAGAAATCATCCAAATATGGATTTTCATCAACAGACTCAAAATGTGCCGACCATTTGTAGTGTTTGGACAATAATCTGGTAAGCGTAGTTTTTCCGGCGCCTATGTTTCCTGCAACTGCTACATGCATCTTAAAAAAATTTTTAGATTTTTTAAAGTGTTAAAAGTACGGCTTTTTATAAAAACTGCTAATTTTTTTATTAACACTTTAAATTATCATATAGTTTACGACTATGACTAAAATTTTTTATACTTTTGCCCTTATTTAGAATGATTATAAATGAGTGATCTAGACACCATAAAATTAACCGAAGAAATTATAGCAGTCCTAAAAACAATCTATGATCCGGAAATTCCTGTTGACATATATGAGTTAGGTTTGATTTATGACGTTTTTGTGAGCAAGGATAAAAGAGCTGTTAAAATTATCATGACTTTGACGACTCCCAATTGCCCCGTCGCGGAAAGTTTACCTCAAGAAGTTAAAGACAAAGTTGCTACAATAGAAGGTATAGAAGAAGTTGTATTGGATCTTACTTTTGATCCGCCATGGAATCAAAGTTTGATGAGTGATGAAGCTAAGTTAGCTCTTGGTTTTATGTAATATCATTTATAATTAGAAATAAATACACGCTATTTTACAAATTGTTATATTTTTGCCCGAATTTTAAAAATCCTAAAAAATGAAAAAATTATTTATTAGTTTAGTATTGGTGTTTGGAGTATTCAGCATTAATGCTCAAACATTAGAAGCATTAAAAAAAGAACAAGATGCTAAAAAAACAGAGATCGGTAAATTACAAGGTGAAGTAGATGCTATTCAAGCAAAGATAGATGCTATGCCGGGATGGAAGCTTGGAGCATTCGGAACTATAGGCGGTAATATATCTGGTTATAGCAACTGGTTTGCCAAAGGGGCTCCTAACTCCTCTGCAGGTAACATTGGTTTTACCACTTCTGCATATGCCAACCTTTTACAAGAGAAGTATTTTTGGAGAAATTCTGCTAATGTAAATTTATCTTGGGTTAAATTAGACAATCTGGATGATGAAACAGACTCTAAAGATTTTAATGCCGCAACGGATGTTTTTGGTTTGACTTCATTATTCGGTTATAAATTATCCAAGACATTAGCTGCTTCTACCCTGGGAGAATATCGTACTACCGTGATTGATAATTTCAACAATCCGGGTTATTTTGATATTGGTTTGGGAGCTACCTGGACACCTATTTCAGATTTGGTGGTGGTTGTGCATCCTTTGAATTATAATCATATATTTAGTAAAGACGGTAGCACGTACGAATCTTCTACAGGAGCAAAATTTGTTGCCGACTATACCAAAAAGTTAGGAAAGATTAATTACAAAACAAACCTGTCCGGTTTTTACAGTTATAAATCACTAGATTATTCAAACTGGACATGGATCAATTCTTTTGGTTACACTTTATGGAAAGGTATTGGTGTTGGCTTTGATTTCGGTTTAAAACAAAACAAACAAGAAGCCTTTAACGATGCTTTGAATGTAGATAGCGTTAATTATGATGAAAATGCAACGCTTGAAAATGTTGACAACAAAATGCAATCTTACTGGTTAATTGGATTGAATTACGCTTTCTAATAAAATTAAAATATTTACTTAAACTGTCTCTTTCTGGAGGCAGTTTTTTTATGCTTTGTCCTGACAGGTTTTTAAAACCGGTTAGGATTTGAAAGGATACAAAAATTATATTATCGTTTATAGCACAAAAAAACCGTCTCAATACTTTGAAACGGTTTTACACTAAACATACTAAGTTAAGGTCTCTAACGTATTCTATCTATTGATTTTACAAGATTTTCATCTTTTCGAATAGCCCTATTAGCTAAAAGCAATAAAACTATTGATGCCAAAGGTAGAAAACTCCCAATACCCTTCTCAGAAACTACCACTTCTCCGGATAAATTAAATAGAAAAAACACAAGAAAACCTAACAAAAATAAATTGGCTAATACGTTGATATTATTTAATACCAGCTGTCTTTTTCTTGATTTGAAGTTCAAGAGGCTAATCAAAGCCAGAACAGGAGATAGAAAGTATAATATTGATAAGGTTTTAAACATCCAGTTATCACTCTGAAACAAAGAAAGAACTCTAATTTCTAAAGCGTCAGATTGCATCCATAAGTTTAAGAATATTATAGATAATACACTTATTAATATTATTATTAAAAGATATAAACTTTGAATTCTTTGGATCATATTTTAAGCAAAAATTAAAACCCAAAGATACTGCTTTCAATATAAAGACAAAATATATTTAACAATGGCATTTTAGATATTTTTGATAACGCATGAATTATTAAAAATTAATTAATATTGTATATTCGCAAGGTTAAGGATTTAAATACAAAACCGATTTTTTTTATTTTTCGGTTTTTTATACTAATTAAAAAATATTTACAGCATGGCAAAAGTCTTGGTCTTAGGAGCCGGTATTTCCGGTCATACAGCAGCACTTTATTTAAGTAGATCTTTGAGAAGAAAACATGAAATCGTCATGATTTCTCCCAATAGTAATTACCAATGGGTACCATCAAATATATGGGTGGGGGTTGGATTAATGAAACCCGAACAGGTTAAATTTAAATTAGCACCTGTTTATAAAAAAGCAGGTATTGACTACAAGCAAGCTTTAGCTGTTTCTATACATCCCGAAGGGGATAAAGATATTGAACAAGCATACGTAAATATCAAATACGTATCCGAAGAGAAAGAAGGTGAATCAGAAAAAGTAACTTATGATTATTTGATCAATGCTACAGGGCCAAAATTAAATTTTGAAGCTACAGCAGGCTTGGGTGAGTATTCTAACTCTGTTTGCACCTATGAGCATGCAGCCCATGCATGGAAGAATTTAGAAGATACCTTACAGAAAATGGAAGCCGGCCAAAAGCAAACTATTTTAATTGGTACAGGTCATCCTTTAGCCACTTGTCAAGGAGCGGCATTTGAATATGTGCTAAACATTGCATTTGAAGTACACAAACGTAAACTATCGCATATGGCAGATATATGGTGGATTTCTAATGAATATGAATTAGGAGATTTTGGGATGGGAGGTGCTTATGTAAAAAGAAATGGATATATCACCCCAACCAAGATATTTACAGAATCTATATTAAAAGAATATGGTATCAGATGGATAAAAAGAGCCGGTGTTCAAAAATTAGAAAAGGGTAAAGTATATTATGAAACTTTAGACGGAGAAAAACATGTTAAAGATTTTGACTTTTCAATGTTAATCCCCGGATTTGCCGGTTCCGGCATGAAAGCCTTTGCAAAAGACGGATCAGATATTTCTGATACCATTTTTGCAGCTAATACCATGATGAAAGTTGATGCCGATTATACACCAAAGCCCTATGAAGACTGGAAAGCCTCTGATTGGCCATTGATTTACCAAAACCCTATTTATAGTAATATGTATGCTTCAGGGATAGCATTTGCTCCACCACATACTATGTCTAAGCCGATGCAAAGTCCTAATGGAACTAAAATATTCCCAACACCACCCAGAACCGGAATGCCCTCTGGAGTTATTGGTAAAGTAGTAGCTCAGAATATCATCCATCAAATAAAAACAGGTAAAAAAGACCATCCCCACGAAGCTTCCATGGCTACTATGGGGGCTGCATGTATTGTATCTGCTGGTTATGGGTTATTTAAAGGTAAAGCTGCAGTGATGACTGTAAGACCTATTGTACAAGATTGGGAAAAATACCCAAAGTGGGGTAGGAATATTAAAGACACGGTAGGTGTGGTTGGAACAGCTGGTCATTGGATGAAACTTTTCATGCATTATATGTTCATTTACAAGGCCAAAGCCAAACTTTTTTGGTGGTTAATTCCTGAATAATAAATTTATAAATAAAACTTAAACTCAATAAAGATGACGCAAAAGTTAAAAAGTAAACCTAAAAATATACCTTATAGCAATATGTCATTTGCTACAGAGCCCGGTGCTTTTGTACGCTTTTCTCGCTGGTGTATGATTTATCAAATATTCCAATTCTTTAAACTCAATTGGAAAGTAATGCGTATTGTGATCAAAGGGCACTCATAGATTTTTTTGGCAACTCCCTTCATTTGTGTTACATTTGTTACATAAATTTAAAAATTATGCAAACACTAAATGTCCAAAATATAAAATGTCACGGGTGTGCCAATACTATTACTAAAGCTTTAAAACATATTAAAGGTGTTCAAGATGTTTCTGTTGAGGTGGAAAGTTCAACGGTGCATTTTGATTCAGATAACGAACAGGTTACTGAAGATGTCAAAAGAAAGTTAAGTAAATTAGGTTACCCTGTCAATATTGCTGAAAACTCACAATTTCAAAAAATAAAGTCTTATATAAGTTGTGCTGTAGGTAGAATTGATGTAAATAAAGAAAATTAACCCTAAAACCCTATTAATTATGAAAAAAAATGTAGGAATTGCAGACAAAGTGATTAGATTTATCATTGCCATAGTTGCCGCATATTTTGCTTGGAAAGGAGGTTTTGAGGCCTCTTGGGTGCCCATAGTATTATGGATAGTTGCTGCGATAATGTTGTTGACAACACTCATGGGCTCTTGTCCACTTTATTCAATATTTGGCATAAAAACTTGTAAGAGAAAAGAATAATTGAATAAAAGAATTTGGTTTAGGGTAGTAATAAAATACTACCCTTTTTTTATTTCAAAAATGAAAGTTCCCTGAAACTCTTCTTTTACTTTTAACCATAAGCGATAGGCTTCTAATTCAGTTTGGAAAATTTCGGTTTGTACCTTCCATTCAGGTTGTTCGTAAATTAATTTTGTTCTTATGTCCGGGAAAAAACTTGAAAAAGTCATTTGTTTAGTTAGTGCAGAATTCTCATTCAAACCATTATATAATTGTATACAATAGCCCAAAGTTAGTTTTTGTTGTTGATTTTCAATTCTTTTTTCAGCCAATAATCGTGACATTTCAGCATCATCGTTTTGAGAAAAAACAGTTAAAACGCTGTATATCATTAATATAACCACTAAAATTATTTTATAATACATACTTCTAATTTCTTTTTTGACAAACTTACATTATTTTATAACCAATCAGGTTAATTTATATTTTAAAAAATTATTATTTAGATTAGTTCTAAATTATCTCAAGCTAAAGCATTTTGTTTGCCAATCTTTCAAATAATATTATTTTCGCTTTGTTAAATTCATGTTATTTTTTAATGATATGAAATAATTATACCAAATAAGATAATAATTTTCAAAATGAATATTGTGCAAAAACGCAATTTAGTATCAAATTTATTAGCTTTTGTCTTCACAACCCTCTTTTTCCTAACTTTTTCCCTACAAGCTCAGGAGGCAGACCCTGCCAAAGGAAAAGAATTGTTCATGACAAATTGTACAGCATGTCATCAATTAGATGCCAAGTTGATCGGACCACCGTTAAAGAATGTAGCAGAACGTCGATCAGAAGAATGGATTTTAAGCATGGTCAATAATCCTACAGAATGGGTGCAGAAAAATCCGGAAGCTAAAAAACTATTTGAAGAGTACAACAAAACTCCAATGACTCCTTTTCCACAATTGACCAAAGAAGATGTTCAAAACATCATTGCCTATACTAGTGTGGGTGATGAAGGAATAGCGGTGGAAGCTGTGGCAACACCTCTGGTAGTTCCCGGAGCTGGTAATCCAATATATCAGGATTTAAAACCCCAAAACAGTAACTGGTGGTGGCAGCCATTGGTTGTTTTAATTTTCATAGCTGTAGTTTATTTCCTTGCTAAGAAAAAACAAAATTTTGCTGCTATATTTTTTGCGATTATAGGTGTATTTACTGTAGCTTATTTTTTATTCGCTTACTTATTGCAAATAGGGGTTGACACAGGTTATAAGCCCATTCAACCTATAGAATTTTCACATAAAGTACATGCTGGAGATAATGGCATTGATTGTGAATACTGCCACTCATCAGCTAAACATAGTAAAACTTCCGGTATTCCCTCCACGAATGTTTGTATGAATTGCCACAAATTCATCAAAGAGTATAAAGGTGAAGTTTATGGAGATTACGATAAAGAGTTTTTTGATGCTGAGATTGCTAAAGTATATGAATCAGCCGGTTGGGATGTATCTAAATTTGCCTATACTTCAGAAGGCAAACCCATCGAATGGACAAGGGTTCACAGTTTGCCTGATTTTGTTTTTTACAACCATTCTCAGCATGTGAATGTAGCAGGTTTAGAATGTCAAACTTGCCACGGCCCTGTTGAAGAAATGCACCGTGTTGAACAATTTTCACCATTAACCATGGATTGGTGTATTTCCTGTCATAGAGACACGGAAGTAAATATGGATGATAATGGCTATTATAGAGGAACATACGAAGCTCTACAAAAAGCTCATAAAGGAGCAACGGTGGCAGATATGGGTGGTTTAGAATGTGGTAAATGTCACTACTAATTAATAATTTTAAGAATACTGAATAGAAAGATAATAATATGGCGCCAAACAAAAAATATTGGGTAAGCACCGAAGAGTTGAAAAAAGATACTTCTTTGGTGGATAACCTGAATCAAAAAGAGTTTATTGAAGAAATTCCTACAGACGAGTTTTTGGGTGATAAAGAACGTTTGGAAAGCACTGCACCCAGTCGTAGAGATTTTTTAAAGTATCTAGGCTTTACAACTGCGGCAGCAACTGTTGCATCTTGCGAAGGGCCTGTTAGAAAAGCAATTCCTTATGTGATAAAACCGGAAGAGATTACCCCAGGCTTGGCAAACTATTATGCTTCCACATATTTTGATGGTTATGATTTTGCCAATGTATTGGTGAAAACAAGAGAAGGCAGGCCAATCAAAATTGAGCCAAATAATGAAGCTGAAGGACATACTAATGCCAGAGTACAAGCCTCTGTTTTATCTCTTTATGATACCTTCAGACTACAAAATCCAAAAATTAACGGAGAAGAGGCTACTTGGGAGCAAATCGACAGTCAAGTACCCGATAAACTCAGAGAAGTATTTAAATCAGGTAAGCAAGTTGTACTATTGACAGGTACCTGTGCTAGCCCTTCTACGAAGAAAATAGTTGAAAACTTTACAGAAAAATATGGACCTGTAAAACATATAGTGTACGATGCTGTTTCTGAGTCTGCCGCTACTTCAGCTTTTGAAAAATTATACGGGACAAAAGCACTTCCGGATTACGATTTTTCTAAAGCAGATGTCATTGTATCTGTTGGTGCAGATTTCTTAGGAGATTGGCAAGGAGGAGGTTTTAGTAAGGGATATATGGAAGGTAGAAAACCGGAAAATGGCAAAATGTCTCAACATATTCAGCTTGAAGCAAATATGTCGCTTACAGGAGCTAATGCCGATATAAGAATTCCATTAAAGCCATCAGCTCAAATTACGGCCTTACTTTCTATTTACAATGAAATAACAGGGCAAGATTTTGCAACAGACAAACTAGTTTCCGAAGAAAGGATCAAGGAAGTTGCCGATAAGTTAAAAAAAGCAGGCAACAAAGGAGTATTTGTGACAGGCATTCAGGATGAAAATGCACAACTCATAGCTCTTGCCATTAATAAAGCATTAGGTTCAATTGTTATTAATACTAAAGTCACTAAAAATATACGTCATGGCAATGATGCAGCTGTAGAGCAATTATTAGCGGACATGACAGATGGAAATGTAGGCGCTTTAATAACCTATAATACAAATCCGGCCTATACACTACCCAAAGGTGAAAATTTTGTTCAGGCTTTAGAAAAAGTTGATTTAAGTATTGCTTTTGCCATGCATGAGGATGAAACGGCTAAAGCCATGAAATATGTCTTAGCTGTACCACATTACCTAGAGTCATGGGGTGATGTAATGCCTAAAAGAGGACGCTATAGCTTAATACAACCTACTATCCAAGCCTTGTTTAACACACGTCAATTTCAAGATACCTTGTTAAAATGGACCGGTAATGAATCGGATTATACAACATTCTTAAAAGACAATTTTGAAGGTGATTGGAACCAAAGTTTACACGACGGATTTGCCATATTAGAAATAGAAGATGAAAGCAGCACGCCTGAAGTGCAAGAAGTGGATTATAATATAGTAGCTGAGGAATTATTGAAGTTTGAACCAAAAGATTTCGAACTTACTTTATATACTGCTAATGCAATGGGAGATGGACAAATGGCTAATAATCCTTGGTTACAAGAACTGCCAGATCCTATAACCAGAGCTTCTTGGGACAATTATTTAACCATGTCACCAACAGATGCTAAAAATTTAAATATTAAAAATATTACTGCAGATAATGGTGCTCTGGACGGGGATACTATTGATATAACTGTTAATGGGGTAACCTTAGAAAAAGTGCCAGTATATATTCAACCGGGGCAAGCAATAGGCTCCTTAGGTTTGGCTTTAGGTTATGGACGTAAAAGTGGTTTGAAAGAAGAAATGAAAGTAGGTGTGAACGCTTATTCATTTTATAAAAATTTCAACAATATACAGAATGATGTAATTCTAAGTGCACCTAATGGTATGCATGAATTTGCATGCATCCAATTACACCATACATTAGCAGGAAGGCATGACATTTTAAAAGAGGTGTCATTTCATGAATATCAACATGAAGATAGTCACCATTGGAATCATAAACATGAATTTTCAATGGACCACAAAGGAGTGCCGGCAGAAAAAGCCAACCTTTGGGAAACTTATGACGATAGTACCGGACATAAATTTAACTTGTCCATAGATTTAACGGCATGTACCGGTTGTGCTGCTTGTGTAGTAGCTTGTCATGCTGAGAATAATATTCCTGTTGTTGGTAAAAGAGAAGTGCGTAAAAGCCGGGATATGCACTGGTTGAGAATAGATAGATATTATTCATCTGATGTTTCTTCTTTTGAGGAAGCAAAGGAAGAGGGATTGGGAAGAGTAGAAATGTACCATGGAGTTGAAAGAGTGGCAGAAAATCCACAAGTAGCTTTCCAACCTGTGATGTGTCAACATTGTAATCAGGCGCCTTGTGAAACTGTTTGTCCGGTGGCAGCTACCTCACATGGAAAACAAGGTCAAAATCAAATGGCATACAACCGTTGTGTAGGTACGCGATACTGTGCAAACAACTGCCCCTACCGCGTGCGTAGATTTAACTGGTTCCGTTACAATGAAAATGATGAATTTGATTATCACATGAATGATGATTATGGTAAAATGGTACTTAACCCTGATGTTGTTGTCAGGTCTCGTGGTGTCATGGAAAAATGTTCGCTTTGTATTCAAATGACACAAGCTACTATTTTAGAAGCTAAAAAAGAAGGTAGAACCATTAAAGATGGTGAGTTTAGTACTGCCTGTGTAAATGCCTGTAGTACCAATGCTTTGGTCTTTGGAGATGTAAATGATAAGGATAGCAAAGTAGCCTCATTGGTGGAAGACAAAAGAGCCTATCACCTGTTAGATTTTATAGGGACCAGGCCAAATGTTGTATACCAGGTTAAAGTAAGAAATGAAGCTTAATTAATATAAATAACAAATCTCAAATGCCAAATAACAAAAAGTATGTAATAAAAATTTGGAATTTGTTTCGTGCAGAAGCAGTAATTGGAATTTGAAATTTGGAACTTGGAATTTAAAAAACAATTTTATGTCTCATTACGAATCACCATATAGAGAACCATTAATTTTAGGTGAAAAGACCTATCATGATATATCGGTAGATATAGCCAGGCCCATAGAGACTCGTGCCAATAGAAATTGGTGGATAGCTTTCACTGTAGCACTTCTGGCGTTTCTCTGGGGAATAGGAGCTATTGTATATACTATTGGAACCGGTATAGGTACTTGGGGTCTGCATAAAAATATTGGTTGGGCTTGGGATATCACCAATTTCGTATGGTGGGTAGGTATCGGGCATGCCGGTACTTTGATTTCAGCAGTTTTACTTTTATTTAGACAAGAATGGCGTATGGCTATCAATCGTTCAGCAGAAGCCATGACGATTTTTGCGGTATTTCAAGCAGGTCTGTTTCCCCTTATTCACATGGGTCGTATTTGGGATGGTTATTTTACTTTACCAATTCCCAACCAATTTGGTAGCCTTTGGGTGAATTTTAATTCCCCGCTTTTGTGGGACGTATTTGCGATCTCTACCTATCTAACCGTATCGGTAGTTTTTTGGTGGACAGGCTTATTACCAGATTTTGCCATGATACGCGACAGAGCCATCAAACCTTTCCAAAAAAAGATATACAGTTTGGTTAGTTTTGGCTGGACAGGCCGTGCTAAAGATTGGCAGAGATTTGAAGAGGTATCATTGGTTTTGGCCGGTTTGGCTACACCCTTAGTGCTTTCAGTACATACTATCGTATCCATGGACTTTGCTACTTCTATTAATCCTGGATGGCATAGTACTATTTTCCCACCTTATTTCGTAGCGGGAGCTATTTTTTCTGGATTCGCCATGGTACAAACACTTCTTGGTGTGATGAGAAAAGTTACCCACCTCGAAGATTATATTACCCGTAAGCATATCGAAAATATGAATATGGTGATATTATTTACGGGAGGAATTGTTGCGGTAGCCTATCTATCTGAATTATTTATAGGTTGGTATACCGGAAGCCCTTATGAGTTTTTCACTTATATGTCAGTTGGAGCAGCAACAGGACCTTATGCTTGGGCTTTTTGGTTGTTAATTATTTGTAATATAATAATTCCACAATTATTGTGGTTCAAAAAAGTTCGAAGGAGTTTTATCTTATCTTTCTTGATCTCTATCGTGATTAATATCGGAATGTGGTTTGAAAGATTTGATATCATCGTATTGGTATTGAGTAAAGGACATTTACCTTCTACCTGGTCTCGTTTTGAACCGACCTTTGTAGATATAGGTATATTTATAGGAACATTAGGATTTTTCTTTGTATTATTTTTACTCTACGCACGTACTTTCCCTGTAATTGCACAGGCAGAGGTAAAAACTATTTTAAAGAAAACAGGAGAATATCATAAAAATTTAAGAGCCCAAGATCATGACTAAAAAGTATTTTCAAGTACATGCTTTATATAAAGATGATGAAGTATTGATGAATGCTGTCAAAGATATACGTAAAAAGGATTACGAAATTGAAGAGGTATTTACACCATTCCCTGTTCATGGCTTGGAGAAAGCTTTGGGATTAAAAAGAACTCGTATTGCTATTACGGCATTTTTGTTTGGTATAACCGGATTTATTACTGCCATGGCAATCACGAATTATACCATGATTGTAGATTGGCCACAGAATTTTGGCGGCAAACCAAATTTCACTTACACACAAAATATGCTAGCTTTTGTGACCATTTTGTTTGAGTTGACAGTATTTTTTGCAGCACATCTTATGGTAATCACTTTTTATTTAAGGAGTAAATTATGGCCATGGAAGGAAGCAGAAAATCCTTATCCTGCTTCCACAGATGATACTTTTGTTATAGAAATGGAAGTAGAGGATAATTTGGATGACGTAAAAGCATTTTTAGAAAAAACAGGTGCATTTCAAATAGATGTTGCCGATAAAACAATTGAACATTATGTATAGACTTGTTGTATTACTTATCGCTTCAATAGTGTTGCTAAGTGCGTGCTCTAGAGATAGAAGTAAACCTAATATTCAGTATACACCAGATATGTATGTGTCCATTCCTTATGAACCATATGGTTTGAATACAGTAATGAATGATAGTATGGCCGCACAAACACCTCCCGCTGGATCTATAGCTAGAGGTAAGATGCCATATAGATACGATAATAATAATGACGGATATGAATCTGCTAAGGAAAATTTGCAATCACCTTTAGAAACTAATGCTGAAAATTTGGCTAATGGCAAAAAGATGTTTAATATTTATTGTGCTATTTGTCATGGTGAACAAGGTGATGGAAAAGGTAAATTAGTAGAAAATGGTAAGTTTTTTGGTGTCCCTGCTTTTAAAGACAGACCATACATAACAGATGGTAGTATTTATCACGTTATCTATTATGGTAGAAATATGATGGGATCACATGCCTCTCAACTGACAGAAAAAGAGAGATGGCAAGTAGTTCAATACGTTCAAAAATTAAAAAATAAGTAAATAGATTACAGACTTATGTATCAATTTTCAGGAAGAATAAAAATAGTAGCTATCGCTTTGATTATCTTAGGAATAATAGGCATGGCTTATGGTTTTATATCAGGTAAAAGCAAGACAATTGAAGATGCGCAAGAGCAAATAGAACATCGTGAAGCCAAAGAGGCTCATCAATTAGAAAATGCCAGTTTTAGTAAACACACTATAATCGGTACAAACATAAAACAACAAGATGTTCATAAAGAAGAAACAAAAGGTCATCAAGAAGAGGCTCATGCGGATGAACGTCATGCAGAACATGTATTACACCAATTGCATAATCGACCTTGGGCGGCTTTGTTTGTAGCTATGTTTTTCTTATTCATGATCTCCTTAGGTATATTGGTGTTTTATGCCATGCAGATCGGTGCTTCTGCTGGATGGTCAATTGTACTTTTTAGAGTTATGGAAGCCTTCTCTGCTAACATTGTACCTATCGGTATTTTATTGTTTTTATTCTTGCTGGCATCAGCATTTGATTTAAACCACCTATATGTATGGATGCATGCGGAGAATGATCCTATTTTAGAAGGCAAAAGTTTTTGGCTGAATATACCTGCCTGGTTAATTCGTGCGGCCATTTATATAGGAGGTTATATTTTACTACGGTATATTATTAGAAAAAAATCTCTTAAACAGGATGAAGCTAAGGATTATACAGCGCACAAAAAAGGTTTTACCTATACTATTATATTTATAGCATTCTTTATGTTGACAGAGTCCGGATTGGCCTGGGATTGGGTGATGTCTCTGGATCCACATTGGTTTAGCTCTTTATTTGCCTGGTATATATTTGCCAGTACTATGGTGTCAGCAATCACAGTTTTAGCATTATTGACTATGTACTTAAAAAGAAAAGGTTATTTAGAATTTGTAAATTCAAGCCATTTACATGATTTAGGAAAATATATGTTTGGGTTCAGTATATTTTGGGCATACCTTTGGTTTGCACAATATATGTTGATCTGGTATGCTAATATGCCTGAGGAAACAGTATATTTTGCACAGCGTTATGAGCAGTACAACTATCTGTTTTTCGGAATGGTATTACTGAATTTGTTTTTCCCATTAATTATTTTGATGGATATTGATGCTAAGAAAAACTATTGGATAGTCACTATCATTGGTTTAATATTGTTAGTAGGTCATTATGTAGATTTCTTTGTAATGATCATGCCTGCAACTGTGGGTGAAAGCTGGACTTTTGGAATTCCTGAATTAGGAGCCTTGTTATTTTTTATCGGACTTTTCTTATTTGTTGGTTTCCGTGCTTTGAGCCGACAGCCTTTATTAGCAAAAGGAAATCCCTATATGAAAGAAAGCTTAGACTATCATTATTATACTTTAGAGCATTAGAAAGGTATATGACAAAAAATTAGAAAAGCTGCTTTTTTTGGCAGCTTTTTTTGTTGAAGTCCATGAGGTTTTTATCTCTTGATGTATATTTGCAATTAGAATTTCGAGGGGATCAAGTATGTCTGAAGTTGAAAATTTTATATATGAATATGAAGAACAGCAACGCGAAGTAATGTTATACTTTCACGATTTGTTAACCCTTGAGTTGAATTTAGTCGCAAAGATCAAATATAAAATTCCATTTTACTATGGTAGAAGTTGGATTTGTTATTTAAATCCTACCAAGGATGGCAAAGTAGAATTTGCATTTGTAAGGGGTAATGAACTTTCTAATATTCAAGGATTATTGGACAGCAAGGGAAGAAAACAAGTTTATAGTATTCAATTTAAAAAAGTAGATGAAATTCCATTACAGCAAACAAATGAATTAATACAAGAAGCTATTTTACTTGACAGAATGCGTGTTTATAAATCAAAAAGAACCTCTTAATATGGGACGTGGGAAAATAAAAAGTAAAACTTTAGACCACTTTTTTTTAATACTTTTATAAGATGGCAAAAACAACAGACTCATTAAATTTTATAGAGCAAATTATCGAAGAAGATATAGCCAATGGCTTAGATCCTAAAAAATTAAGATTTAGATTTCCTCCCGAGCCCAACGGGCATTTACATATAGGCCATGCAGCCTCTATCTGCTTAAATTTTGGATTGGGCAAAAAATACAATGCTCCGGTCAATCTACGCTTTGATGACACCAATCCGGTGAAAGAAGAACAGCGATATATTGATGCCATAAAACGTGATATAGAATGGTTGGGTTTTGAATGGGATAAAGTTCTCTTTGCCTCCGACTATTTTCAGCAACTTTATGATTGGGCTGTGGAATTAATTAAAGAAGGTAAAGCCTATGTAGACGATCAGACTTCTGAAGAGATTGCAGCGCAAAAAGGAACACCTACAGAACCGGGCGTAAATAGCCCTTATAGAGATAGAAGTGTTGAAGAGAATTTAGCGCTCTTTGAGCGTATGAAAAATGGAGAATTTAAAGAAGGAGAGCGGGTATTGAGGGCCAAAATAGACATGTCGCATGTAAATATGCATATGCGCGATCCTATTATGTACCGAATATTACATAAAACACACCATAGAACGGGCGATCAATGGAAAATTTACCCTATGTACGATTGGACACATGGAGAATCTGATTACATTGAAAGTATCTCTCATTCTATATGTACACTAGAGTTTAAATCACATCGAGATCTCTATAATTGGTATGTTGATGAAGTGAGAGATCCGGATTTATTACGCCCCAAACAGCGTGAATTTGCTCGTCGTAATTTGAGTTATACCGTGATGAGTAAAAGAAAATTGCTTCAACTGGTAGAAGAAGGTCATGTAAACGGATGGGATGATCCGCGTATGCCTACTATTTCGGGCTTAAGAAGACGAGGTTATAGTCCTGAATCTATTATTAATTTCAGCGAGGCAGCCGGTATTGCTAAACGTGATAATGTGACCGATATCGCGTTATTGGAGTTTCATGTTAAAGATCATCTTAATAAAACAGCTCCCCGTGTGATGGCAGTTTTAGATCCTATAAAACTCATTATAACAAACTACCCTGAAGGCAAAGAAGAATGGTTAATTGCAGAGAACAATCCTGAAGATGAGTCTGCCGGTAGTAGAGAAGTACCATTCTCCAGAGAATTGTACATTGAACGAGCCGATTTTAAGGAAGAAGCCAACCGCAAATTTTTTAGATTGACTTTAGATAAAGAAGTTAGACTAAAAAATGCCTATATCATCAAAGGCGAATCTGTGGTAAAAGATGAAGCTGGAAATATCCTTGAAATACATGCTACCTATGATCCTGATAGTAAAAGTGGTAGTGGTACTGAAGCTAGTAAACGAAGAGTTAAAGGAACTTTACACTGGGTATCGGCAAAACAAGCCATCCCGGCCGAAATTCGTATTTACGACCGCTTATTTAATGATGAAGCCCCGGATTCACATAAAGACAAAAGTTTTTTGGATTTTATCAATCCCGATTCTTTAGTGATTGACAAAAAAGCCAAATTAGAACCTAATTTAGCAACTGCCAAACCCGGTGATAGGTTCCAATTCCAGAGATTGGGTTATTTTGTTGTAGACCCGGACACTACCGAAGATAATTTGGTGTTTAACAGGACAGTACCATTAAGAGATACCTGGGCTAAAAAGCAGCAGAAATAAATATTTTGAAATATTAGGATGTATTTAAGTCATCTATATTAAGATTACTTCGTTATCTGCGTGACTCTTAAAGTATTCACTTTCCCTTCATCACGAATAGGCATAGACGTTAGGTTTATGACATAATCTCCTTTTTCCAAATAGCCTTTATTTTTAGCTATGCGATTGATGTCAATAACTGTTTCGTCTGTCGAGGTGATTTTATCATAATAATAGGCTTTAACACCCCAAAGCAGGTTGAGCATGGTCAATACCCTACGATTATTTGAAAAAGCCAAAATAACTGATTGAGGCCTGTCTGCAGAGATTTGAAAAGCTGTAAAACCGGTATTGGTTATGGTGGAAATAACTTTAGCCCGAATATCATTAGCTACTTTGGTAGCATGGTGACAGATAGTTTTGGAAATAAAACGTTCTGATTTACAATCAATAGTTTGAGTGGGCATATTGATATGGGGTGCATTTTCCACGCTTTCGATAATGCTACGCATTTGTTTAATGACTTCAACAGGGAATTCACCAACGGAGGTTTCTCCGGAAAGCATCACTGCGTCAGTGCCATCCATTATGGAATTGGCAACATCGTTTACCTCAGCTCTTGTAGGTATTTGATTAGTAATCATGGTTTCCATCATTTGGGTAGCAATGATAACGGGTTTGTGAGCCTTTTTTGCAGCCTGAACTATTTCTTTTTGGATTAACGGGACTTTTTCCATAGGAATTTCTACGCCCAGATCCCCTCGTGCAACCATCAAGGCATCACAAACAGGGATAATTTTATCCAAATTTGTTAAGGCTTCAGGTTTTTCAACTTTTGCGATGATGGGTATTTTATGTTCACTTCTTTTATCAATATATTTTCTTAACATTTTTACATCATTGGCAGTTCTCACAAATGAAAGTGCGATCCAATCAAATTCATTTTCAATAGCAAAGTCAACATCTTTTTTATCTTTTTTTGTTAAAGCAGGCAATGAAATCTGAGTATTGG
The DNA here is from genome assembly GCA_024763365.1 of Flavobacteriaceae bacterium. GTDB lineage: Bacteria > Bacteroidota > Bacteroidia > Flavobacteriales > Flavobacteriaceae > DQTL01. The sequence continues at coordinate 18,580 of JANTFO010000009.1, read as the reverse complement.
GTAAGTTGACCCCTTTTTTTGACTTAAGTTTACCGCCACGTAATACTTTTGTAGTAACAAGGTCTTTGTTGTTTGTATCGGTAACCTCAAATAGTAATTTACCGTCATCAACTAGGATTTTTTCCCCTATTTTAACATCTTTAGGAAATGCCTGATAAGTCATGTAAGCTTGTTTGTTATTTCCAATACAATCTTGCGTGGTAAAAAGGAATGTATCACCTTTGTTAAGTTTAGTGCCTTTTTCAATTTTGCCGACTCTTAATTTAGGCCCTTGAAGGTCAGCTATCATGGCTACATGAACACCGAGTTCTACATTGAGCTCACGGATATGTGTAATTTTAGTTAAAACTTCATGGTATGCTGCATGAGAAAAGTTTATTCTAAACACATTCACGCCACTGACAATCATTTCATGTATTATATCTTTGGTAGCAGATGCAGGCCCTAAAGTTGCTACAATTTTAGTCTTTTTTTGATATGGCATACGTAAATGAGTTTTAGAAAATAAGTTGGTTAATATTTTTAATTTGTCTTAAATTTATGGATTCCACGGTATAAACCTGCGGTATAGATTTTAAGTTTTCGATAATTTTTTCAAAAAAAATTGGAGATTCATCAGCTTCAATTTTTAGTAAAAATGGGATTTTTTTTAGTTTCTTAAGAAAAAAAACTTTTTTTTCGAATAAAGTAATCTTATTGCTGAATAGATCATGGTCCTGAACAATTTTTTGTTCAATAATAGAATGATTATTAATGAGATACCATTTTTGATAATGATCTAGATCTTCATGTTCAAAAACAGAAAAAACACCTTTGTTCTTCGTGTTGATTATACTTTCGGTTTTAATCAGATTTAATCTGTTTTGCTGATTGATCAAATAAGCCAGGCGATAGTCTTTCAAATGGGCATGAATACCTATAAGATGAAAATCCAATAATAGATCATCCATTGATAATTTTCTTTTTCGCATGATTCTAATGGCTTATGTTGAGATCGTGTTCAAACTTTTCCTGAAATTTATAATAAGCTCGCCTACTGGCTATTTCTTCTGCTTTTTTCTTGGAAGTGGCTCTGGCTTTAGCCGCTACCTTATTATCAACATAAAGTTTAACCGCAAAATGCTTGATATTGTCCTTGCCTTCATCCTCATAGGATTTGTAATTGTAAGGCATTTGATTTTTTTGGCACCATTCAATAAATATACTTTTATAACTAACTATTTTTCCTATAAGTTGGTTAAGGTCAACATATTTATCAATCACTTTTTTTTGAATAAACTTATTCATAGTATTATAGCCTCTGTCTAAAAAAATGGCTGCTACCAAGGCTTCAAAAAAATCGCCATGAGCATTATAACTGAATTTTCTTTTAGAATGGCTGCTTTTGGCAAAATGAACCAATTTAAGATCCTTTCCTATTTCATTTAAGTGTTTACGGCTAACGATCTTGGAGCGCATTTGGGTTAGTTCACCTTCCTTGCTATTGGGTAGGTTATGATATAGATAAGCGGTAATCGCAGCATCAAAAAGCGCATCACCCAAAAATTCCATTCGTTCGTAATTTATCTTTTCCCCATTGACATCTGTTCTGTTCTCAGATTTATGTGTAAAAGCTACTTCATAAATCTTCAGGTTTTTAGGTTTATAACCTGTTAATTTTTTGATGTCTTTAGTAGATAAATTACTCTCTGTAGTTTTTGAAAATGATATCTTGTCTATTAAACTCAAGATTGTTTTATTCGAACTTTTTAAAGGCGATACAAGCATTGTGTCCTCCAAAACCAAAGGTGTTACTCATGGCTATATTTACTACTCGTTCCTGGGCTTTGTTAAAGGTAAAATTAAGTTTGTTGTCTAAATTATCATCATCTGTAAAATGATTGATGGTAGGTGGAACAGTGTCATTTATAATACTCAATATGGAAGCTATAGATTCAACGGCTCCTGCAGCACCCAGCAAATGGCCAGTCATTGATTTAGTCGAATTTATATTCATATCGTAAGCATGCTCGCCAAAAAGACTTTGAATGGCTTTAACCTCTGCTATATCTCCCAGAGGCGTTGCGGTACCGTGTACATTGATCATATCCACATCTTCGGGTTTTATGTCCGCATCTCTTAAGCAGTTCTCCATCACCAATTTTGCACCTAAACCTTCTGGGTGAGGGGCAGTAATATGATAGGCATCAGCAGATAATCCAGCACCAATAACTTCTGCATAGATATGTGCCCCTCTTGCTTTAGCATGTTCATATTCTTCCAAAATCAGTGCGCCGGCTCCTTCACCAATGACGAATCCATCCCGGTCTTTATCAAAAGGTCTGGAGGCAGTGGTAGGATCATCATTACGAGTTGACATGGCTTGCATAGAATTAAATCCTCCTACTCCGGCTTCAAAAATCGTAGCTTCAGATCCACCTGTAAGCATCACATCGGCATAGCCAAATCTGATATAATTTAAGGCGTCAATAATAGCGTTTGAAGAAGAAGCACAGGCTGAAACAGTAGTAAAGTTTGGACCTCTAAATCCGTATTTAATGGAAATATGTCCGGGTGCTATGTCAGCAATCATCATGGGAATAAAGAATGGGCTAAATCTGGGTATGCCATTACCTTTATTAAAAGAGGTTACCTCATCCTGAAAAGTTTTGAGTCCTCCAATACCAGCTCCCCAAATAACACCTATTCGATTGAGATCTTCCTTTTCAAGATCCATTTTTGAGTCTTGAACAGCTTCTTCAGCCACAATCATCGCAAACTGCGTAAAACGATCCATTCTACGAGCTGTCTTCGGGGGAAAATATTCTTTGGGATCAAAATCTTTTACTTCACAAGCAAATTGGGTTTTGAAATTTGTGGCATCAAATAAAGTGATGGGAGCAGCACCACTTTTACCATTTATTAAACCTTCCCAATATTCTTGGATATTTTTTCCGAGAGGTGTAATGGCTCCAAGTCCGGTGACTACAACACGTCTTTTATTCATTGTAAAGAAATTTTTATCTCAAAGTTTATACTCAGGCACTCAAAAATTACCCGTAAAGATAGGTTTTTTTTTATACAAAAAAAAAGCTACAGGATATTCCTATAGCTTTTATTGAGTATCTAATTAATTATTTAATAGCTTCTTCAATGTATTTTATAGCTTGTCCTACTGTAGCTATGTTTTCAGCTTGATCATCTGGTATTTGAATATCAAATTCCTTTTCAAATTCCATGATTAATTCAACTGTGTCTAACGAATCGGAACCCAAGTCATTAGTAAAACTTGCTTCCATAGTAACTTCGTTTTCATCAACGCCCAATTTATCTATGATAATGGCTTTAACTCTTGATGCAATATCTGACATAATTATATAGATTTTTTAATTAATTATGGCGCAAAAATAGTAATTTTTTGAAAAAGAGAATTAATTTATTGTGAAAGCTATGACAAAAAATGTTTTTTACGTAATTTGAAGCCTGATTGAAAAGTAAGAAAATGACACATATTGCTATTTTAGCATCAGGAAGTGGCACGAATGCAGAAAACCTGATCAAATATTTTGATGGGCATCCTCAAATAAAAATCTCTGGTATATATACTAATAATCCTAATGCTTATGTTTTGAAAAGAGCTGAGAATCTGCATGTGCCTGCTATAGTATTTAGTAAAGATGATCTGTACAAAACTGATATCATGTTAGAAAGATGGAAAAAAGAAGCAGATTTATTGATCTTAGCTGGTTTTTTGTGGTTAATTCCTCAAAAAGTGGTCAAATCTTTTCCAAACAAAATCATAAACATACATCCTGCACTCTTGCCAAAATATGGTGGTAAAGGCATGTATGGTAGCAGGGTACATGAAGCGGTTATTAAAAACAGGGAGAGAAAATCAGGGATCACCATACACTATGTAAATGAAAAATATGACGAAGGCACCATTATTATTCAAAAAGAAATAGTTATAGCAGCTAATGATAGTCCAGAAGACTTAGCTAATAAAATTCATAAATTGGAGCATGAGTATTTCCCTCAAATAGTTGAAAAAGAAGCTCTTAAATATAATTATTAATAATATAATATGGTAAGAAAAGACGCAAAAAAACTAGTATGTTATCTTAATTTTATCATAGCTATTTTGTGTCAAGTCATATTTTAGCCTATCTTTGCCTCTCTAAAAAAGTATAACCTTAAAAATACAAATATGGGATTATTTTCATTTATTAAAAATGCCGGTGCTAAAGTTTTTGGCATAGGCAAATCGACAGAAGAAGAAGCTGCTGATAAAGCAACAAAACTTTTTGACGCAGTTGACAGATTAGGATTTGAAGTTCGTGACTTAAATATTGAAGTAGATGGAGACACAGCTAAAGTTTGGGGAGAAGCAAATTCTCAAGAAACACGTGAAAAAGTCGTATTGGTTTTAGGAAATACAGAAGGTATTGCTAGTGTTGATGACCGTATGACAGTTGCAGTTGAGGAACCTCAAGCACAATTCCACACAGTAGTAAGTGGTGATTCTTTAAGTAAAATAGCTAAACATTATTATGGTGATGCCATGAAGTATCCTGTGATTTTTGAAGCTAATAAACCTATGCTTAAAAGTCCGGATTTAATCTATCCGGGTCAAGTTTTAAGAATCCCGGTTATTGACTAATAACGCTACTTTATCTTATTAAAAAAGCATTGTTTTGACATATTGAAACAGTGCTTTTTTTATTGAAAAAAAAGCCTTATTTTTGCGCACTCTTTTAAAGAAGAGAAGAGTAATAAGAATTATGTTTAACACAAAAAACCAATCGTAGTGAATACATTGAGTTACAAAACAGTATCGGCTAATAGCCAAACCGTTAATAAAGAATGGTTATTGGTTGATGCGGACGGACAAACACTGGGTCGTCTTGCTTCCAAAGTTGCCAAGCTTTTACGAGGTAAGCACAAACCCGATTTTACACCACATGTAGATAGTGGTGATAATGTGGTGATCATCAACGCAGAGAAAATCCAACTTTCAGGAAACAAATGGCAGGATAAAACCTACATTCGCCATACAGGTTATCCGGGTGGACAACGCAGCGTAACAGCTAACCAACTTTTGGAAAAACACCCTCATCGACTTATTGAAAACGCCGTGAGAGGGATGCTTCCAAAAAACAGACTGGGTAGAGCACTTTTTAGAAATTTATATGTCTATGAAGGTGCAGCGCACAATCAAGAAGCGCAAAAACCTACATTGTTTAACTTAAACGACATGAAGTAATATGGAAGTAGTACATAGCACAGGACGTAGAAAAACTGCTGTTGCCAGAGTATATCTTAAAGAAGGAAAGGGCGACATTAAAATTAACAACAGAGATTTAGAAAATTATTTTCCCGTTGCTACTTTACAAGCAAAGGTTAAGCATCCATTGGTATTGACTAGTAATGAAGTTACTTTTGATATTATGGCCACAGTAAAAGGTGGTGGTGTCAAAGGTCAGGCAGAAGCTGTTAGATTGGCCATTGCCAAAGCACTTACCGAAATCAATCAGGAAAATAGAGCCATTCTTAAGCCCGAAGGCTTATTAACACGTGATTCACGTATGGTAGAACGTAAAAAATTCGGTCAAAAGAAAGCACGTAAGAAATTCCAATTCTCTAAACGTTAAGATAGAATTCATCAAATTATTATTAATCAGTTATTGTTGAAATTTAATTTAGCATCCAAATATTTCGGACTACTATAAAAAGTATGAGGTCGTAAATTTGAAAACTTTTAAACTTTTAACTTTTAGAGTGCTACCGGATTATTGCTAACTCAACGGAACGTAAATTTATTTAACAAAATGGTCAACGAACAAATCAAAGAAATGATCGATGCCGGTGTTCACTTCGGACACCTCACACGCAAATGGAATCCCAATATGGCTCCTTACGTATATTCAGAACGTAATGGTGTACATATTATAGATCTTTACAAAACAATTGCCAAAATGGATGAAGCTGCAGCGGCACTAAAAAAAATTGCTGCTTCAGGAAGAAGGGTCTTATTTATCGCAACAAAAGAACAGGCTAAAGAAGTTATAGAAAACAATGCTAAGTCTGTCAACATGCCTTATATCACAGAAAGATGGATGGGAGGTATGTTAACCAATTTCCAAACAATACGCCGTGCTGTCAAGAAAATGTCAGGTATTGACCGTATGAAACAAGACGGTTCTTTTGATGCGCTTTCCAAAAGAGAGAAATTACAGATCAATCGTCAAAGAGCTAAATTGGAGAAAAACCTTGGTTCCATCGCCGATATGACACGCTTACCAGGTGCTATTATCGTTATTGATGTCAAAAAAGAACACATTGCCATTAAAGAAGCCAATAAATTGAACATCCCTATTTTTGCAATGGTGGATACCAATTCAGACCCCAGGCCCATTGACTTTGTGATTCCTTCCAATGACGATGCCACAAAATCTATTGATAAAGTGATCTCTTTCCTTACCAAAGCTATTGCAGAAGGTTTGGCAGATAAGAAAGAAGCTAAAGAAAAGAAGATGCAGGAAAAGGCTGAAAATGAATCTAAATCAAAAGATGTAAAAGAGGAAAAAGCCACAGAAGAAGCAAGTGAAAAAAAATAGTAATAAGCATTTAAAAAAAGATATTAAAAAATGATAAAAATTAGTGCAGCTGAAGTTAGTAAACTCAGAAAAATGACCGGTGCCGGAATGATGGATTGTAAAAAAGCCCTTCAAGAAGCCGAAGGGGATTTTGACGAAGCGATAGCTATTTTAAGAAAAAAAGGACAAAAAGTAGCCGCTAAACGGGCTGACAGAGAATCTTCTGAAGGTGCCGTTATCGCAAAAGTTAATGAAGATAATACGGTAGGAGTCGTTATTTCATTGAACTGTGAAACGGATTTTGTCGCTAAAAATGACGACTTTGTAAAATTGGCACACCAATTTGCAGAAATTGCACTTTCTGTATCTAGTATGGAAGCGTTTCAGGCAGCTAAGTTTGATGACAAGCTTACAGTAGCTGACAAAGTTATGGAACAGACTGGTGTGATTGGTGAAAAAATTGAAGTAGGTGGTTTTGAGCGTATTGAAGCAGCTTATGTAGGTTATTATATCCATGCAGGTAATAAGATTGCAGCTATTGTAGGATTGGACAAAGTTGTTGACAAAGCAGAAGAATTAACTAAGGATCTTGCCATGCAAGTAGCATCTATGGGTGCTACCACATTGTCTTACAAAGATTTTACACCTGAATTCTTAGCTGCTGAAACAGAAGCTAGAATTGCAGCAATCGAAAAGGACAATATCGAGTTACATAGATTGGGTAAAACTTTAAAAAATGTACCTAAATTCATTTCTAAGGCTCAGTTAACAGATGCTGTTATCGCACAAGCAGAAGAAGATGCCAAAGCAGAATTAAAAACTGAAGGAAAGCCGGAACAAATTTGGGATCGTATTATTCCCGGTAAAGTAGAACGTTTTATTGCTGACAATACTACTTTAGATAAAGAGATGTGTTTGCTTGACCAAAACTTCATCAAAGATGACAAGTTAAGTGTAGAAGATTATGTTAAAACTTATGGTGATGTTAAAGTGTCTGATTTCAAACGGATTTCTTTGGCTTAATATGTAAGAAAAATACAGTAAAAAATCCCGCTATAGCGGGATTTTTTTATGGAGTATTTTTAATGATTTTATAAAATCAACATGGCGTCACCATAAGAGAAAAATTTGTATTTCTCTTTGACGGCTTCTTTATATGCTTTCATCAATAAATCATAACCGGCAAAGGCACTAGTCATCATCATCAAAGTTGATTTTGGTGTATGAAAATTTGTAATCATAGCATCAGGAATACTAAACTCGTAAGGAGGAAAAATAAACTTATGAGTCCACTTATCAACGGCATTCAAATGATTATTTGCAGAAACGGAACTTTCTACTGCACGGACTACAGTAGTTCCTACCGCGATCACTTTTTTATTTTGGTCTTTGGTTTGGTTTACTTTATTCGCCACTTCCTTCGAAATGATGATCTGTTCACTATCCATTTTATGTTTAGATAGGTCTTCAACTTCTACGGGGCTAAAAGTACCTAAACCGACATGTAATGTCAATTCTGCAAAGTCTATGCCTTTGATTTCCAATCGTTTCATTAAGTGTTTGGAAAAGTGCATTCCTGCAGTAGGGGCTGCTACGGCACCTTCGTGCTTGGCATAGATAGTTTGGTAGCGTTCGGCATCCTCTTCAGTTGGTTCGCGTTTGATGTATTTTGGAAGGGGTGTCATACCCAATTCTTTCACTTTGGCAATAAACTCTTCGTGGCTACCATCAAAAAGAAAACGTAGTGTTCTTCCACGGGAAGTGGTATTGTCGATTACTTCGGCTATTAAACTATCATCATCACCAAAAAACAATTTATTACCGATTCTTATTTTTCTCGCGGGGTCTACTAATACATCCCAAAGCCGGTTTTCGGCATTGAGCTCTCTCAAAAGAAAAACTTCGATCTTGGCTCCGGTTTTTTCTTTTTCACCGATCAGGCGCGCAGGAAAAACTTTGGTGTTGTTGACCACCATTAGGTCACCATCATCAAAATAATCTATTAGATCTTTAAAAAGTTTATGTTCTATTTTTTGGGTATCCCGGTGGAGCACCATCAGGCGTGCTTCATCACGGTTTTCTGCAGGAAATTCTGCTAAAAGTTCTCTTGGTAAATCAAAATTAAATTGTGATAGCTTCATATTATTTGTTCTGTATATTAAAAAAGTAGGCTTTTTCTAAGAGCGGGCAAATATACAACATCCAAAGGGGCAAAGTCAAGGAAATCAGGGATTTTATTATAAATGCTTAAGTAAATCATTAAATTTCATACTATAAATAAGGATTAGAAATTGCATTTGACTAACTCAAATAGATTTTGTATTCTTGCTTTTTTTGAAATTTAATTTGTAAGTAAAAATTTCAATATAATCACCTTTTATATTAGTGAATGATGAATCTATTAAGTCCTATTTTAATATTGTTGGGAACCATTTCATTGGTCATAGGTCTTGTTGGGATAGTAGTGCCTGGCTTGCCAACGACTCCCTTTTTGCTCCTTACAGCAGGACTTTACCTTAAAGGCTCTAAAAAATTACACCAAAAATTGATCAATAATCCTTATGTGGGAAAATATATTCTTGATTATCAAAATCGTAAAGGTTTGACTAAAAAACAGAAGACTTATGCGCTTTCGATGATGTGGACAATGATCTTTCTGTCTACTTATTTTTTTATGGATAGTAATCTCCTTCGTATGGTCACCATAGGTGTTGGTTTTATTGGTACTTATGTAGTTGGATTTGTGATAAAAACGGTATCACCTTAATTTGTATAAAGAGATAGTATAGACATTGATTATTAAAATACACCTTCAAAATCCCCCCAAAACTCCGGATAAGATTTTTTGACAACTTCTACATTTTTAATTTCAACAGGTGTCAAAACAGATAAAGGTGCAAAAGCCATCGCCATTCGATGGTCTTGATAAGTAGCAACTGAAATGTTTGCTTGTAAGCTTTTGGGTGGGGATAGTAAAAGACTTTCTTCTGAAATAGTAACAATGGCGCCAAATTTTTCCAATTCGTTTTTTAATGCTTTTAAACGGTCGGTTTCTTTGATCTTTAAGGTATGTAAACCAGTCAAGTGGCAAGCTTGTTTAAGTCCAAGACAAGTCACAGCTATGGTTTGGGCTAAATCGGGATTGTTGGTCAAATCGTAATGAAGTAATTCTTTAGGTTCAAATTTCTGTTTAGCTAAGTTTAGTCCGGTATTAGTAAATTCGGATTTTACCCCCAATTCTTTATATAAATCGGGTAAAATGCTATCACCTTGCAGGCTATCAGTTTTAAAACCTTCAAGTTGTATTTGCGCTTTTGGATGTAAAGCTACCAAACTATAGAAGTAAGAAGCACTAGACCAATCTGGTTCAATTTCTAATTTTAGATATGACCCCTGTGAAAACATGGGTTGAGATATTAGATTTGAGATTTGTATGACATTCTTTTTGAAAAAAGTTTTTACCCCAACCTGTTCCAGCAAATTCAAAGTCATGTCCACATAAGGTTTTGAGCTCAATTTACCTACTAATTCAATCTCCAAACCTTTGGTTAAAAATGGAGCAATCAACAACAGAGCTGAAATATACTGGCTACTGACATTGGCCTGTATTCGCACTTTGTTTTGGGCGATTTCTTGCCCATAAATCTGTATAGGTGGGTAGCCATTTTGGTTTGTATACTTTATTTTGGCACCTAATTCTTGTAAAGCATCAATCAAAATTTTGACAGGTCTTTCTTGCATTCTTTTCGAACCGGTTAGCAGGATATTTTTTTCGGGTTGTATAGCATAGTAGGCTGTCAAAAATCGCATGGCCGTACCGGCATGGCCAATGTCGATAATCTCTTTATTACTTGTCAATGCTTCTTGAAGCACACCCGTGTCTTCTGCTGAAGGCAAGTTGTTAATTATTAGATGAGGCAAGAAAGCTTGCAAGATCAAAGCCCTGTTGGCGATGCTTTTAGAGCCCGGGACATGAATTTGGGCATGTATGTTTTTAGATTTCGTAAAGTCTAAAGTTTTATTCACTACTTACGTTTTGCATTTTTACGAAGATAATAGGCCATAGTGAGGCCATAAACAATACCTATTATTAATCGGGAAATAGCATAATTGATCCAGGTTCCGTCATCAAAACTCGAACGTATAGCATTTAGATTGCCTGAGGATAGTAATTCCCAAATCAATTCTATCAAGAGGACAACAATGATAAAAAAAATACCCAGGCGTAGGGCTGTTTTCCAAAAGGGCTCTCTGATGTTGTGTTTACTCATGCTTATTGTAATTTAGGATTAGACCGGTGTCTTTTGTGGTCACGTTTGGTTTTCCTTTCCATGTTTTTTTCAAAAGCTTGCTGTAGATTAATGCCTGTTTGATTCGCCAGACAAAGCAATACAAAAAGTACATCGGCCAGTTCTTGCCCCAAGTCTTTGTCTTTATCGCTTTCTTTTTCACTTTGTTCGCCATAGCGACGTGCGATGATACGGGCCACTTCGCCTACTTCTTCTGTTAACATGGCCATATTGGTGAGTTCGTCAAAATAGCGAACACCATATTCTTTGATCCAATTATCAACGGCTTTTTGTGCATTTTTAATGTGCATGTCCATTATAATATTTCGTCTAAATGGTAAAAATACTAAAAAGAAGGCAGGTATTTTTTAAATTCTACTCTCGGTATTTCATAAGCACCCAAACTGGATAGATGTTCATTATATACCTGACAATCAATTAATTTGTAATTTTCATCAACTAATTTTTCAGCGAGTTTGATAAAAGCAAATTTGGAAGCATTACTCACCAGGCTAAACATACTATCACCACAGAATACATTACCTAGATCAATACCATAAAGTCCGCCTACCAGTTCGTCTTTTTGCCAGACTTCTACAGATTTGGCATGGCCCATTTGGTGTAATTTCAACATTGCTGCTTCCAAATCATCGGTAATCCAAGTGCCATTTTGCCCTGTTCTTTTAATGTTTTTACATTGATATAAAACGTCTTTAAAAGCTTTATTAAAAGTCACGGAAAAAAGCTCATCACGTATCAATTTTCGCATACTCTTGCTGATGTATACCTCCTTTGGTTTAAGCACCATTCTTGGGTCAGGGCTATACCATACGATGGGCTCACCTTCATTGTACCACGGGAAAATGCCTTTTTGATACGCCTTGAATAACCTGTCAGGATGTAAATCACCACCAATAGCTAGTATGCCCTCTTTTGAAGCTAATTCTATAGGTGGAAAATCATGATTTGTATCTAACAAAAACAAGGCTAAAAAATCGAAAAAAAACTAGAAAGGCAAGTCGTTATTGTAGTCTTCTTCCTCCTCATTTGAGGGTTCTATAAACTCAATATTGTCCGGTGGTGCCATAGGTGGTGGTGTGTCCGACTTTAATTTATCAATACGCCAACCATTCAATGAATTGAAGTATTTGGCTTCACCTTCCGGATTAACCCACTCACGACCACGTAAATTAAAATCAATTTTTACTTCATCACCCTCTTTGTAACTATCTAATAAGTTACAGCGATCTTGGGTAAACTCTATCATGATATGTTGGGGGTATTGCTCATTAGTGGTCACGACAATTTCTCTTTTTCTAAATCCATTATTACCAAATTCTTTGGTTTCTCCAATTAATTTAATACGTCCGCTTACTTCCATTTTTATTTTTATGTTTAAAGTTTTTTGCAAATATAGTCAAATGATGTTTTTTAATACCAAAAGGAATAAATATTTAGGCTAAAGATTGTGTGAGAAAAATTTCAAAGATTAAGTTAAAAAACTTAGGCATAGCCTAGTTATGAAGAGGCTTTTTGGTGAAAAAATATTTGGAATTTTTATAGTAAGATTGGACTAAATATTTATTCCTTTTGTATAATAAGACAGTTTATTAGAAACACTTATCTTTGTTTATCGAATAAACAAATCCAAATTAATTTTATTTCTAAATATGGATAATCACATAAAACAAATTGCGAACACAATAAGAGGATTGTCAATGGATGCTATTCAAAAAGCTAATTCAGGACATCCCGGTTTGCCTATGGGCATGGCCGATGTAGCTTCAGTTCTTTTTGATGAGTTCATCAAGTTTAATCCAAAAAACCCTAAATGGTTTGACCGTGACCGTTTTGTACTTTCCGGCGGGCATGGGAGTATGTTGTTGTACAGTTTGTTGTATTTGTACGGTTATGATTTGAGTTTGGATGATTTAAAGAATTTCAGGCAGTGGCATAGTAAAACGCCGGGACACCCCGAGCATCAGGATACACCAGGTGTGGAGACTACTACCGGGCCATTGGGACAAGGCTTGGCAAATGCTATAGGGATGGCTTGGGCAGAATCTTATCTTGCGGCCACATTTAACCGGAAAGGCCACAAAATTGTTAATCATTATACTTATGTAATGCTTGGTGATGGTGATTTACAGGAAGGTATTTCACATGAAGTCTGTTCTTTTGCCGGGTATCAAAAATTGAATAAATTGATAGCTCTATATGATTCCAATCAGATCACTATTGATGGTTCCACTGAAATGTCAAGTGCTACTGATGTAGAAGAACGTTTTAGAGCTTACCAATGGGATGTGCAATTAGTAGACGGACATAAGCCTGATGAAATAAGAAAAGCCATTAGCCAAGCCAAAGAAAGCGATTTACCATCTATTATTATCTGTGAAACCCTGATAGGTTATGGAAGTCCAAACAAACAGGGTACTTCATCAGTTCATGGATCACCTTTAGGTGAAGAGGAAGTATTATTGAGTAAAAAACATCTCGGTTTACCACCTGAAGCATTTTATGTGCCGGAAGAAGTCTTAGAACATACGCATAAAGTTATTAAAACGGGATCATCTTTAGAGGAAAACTGGAATTCATTATTTGATTCGTATAAAGAGAATTTTCCTGAATTAGCTACCGAATTTTCTCGAATGTTATCGAAAGAAATACCCAAAATTGAGTTTCCCTATTTTGAATTTGGACAATCTATGGCAACCCGTAAAGCTTCCGGAAAAGTATTGGATGTTTTAGTCCCACAATTAAAAGTATTGATAGGAGGCTCGGCAGATTTAACTCCTTCCAATAATACCATGACTTCTCATCACACGGCTTATGATTCGAATCATCGAGATGGGAACTATATACATTATGGTATTAGGGAATTTGGTATGGCAGGCATGATGAATGGAATGGCACTCCATGGAGGTATCATTCCCTATGGAGGTACTTTCTTCGTGTTTTCAGATTATATGCGTTCTGCAATGCGTATGGCTGCGTTAATGGAATTGCCAGTTATTTATGTATTAACTCATGACTCTATTGGTTTAGGAGAGGATGGCCCCACACATCAACCTATAGAACATTTAGCTGCTTTAAGAGCAATCCCAAATTTGGTTACTTTTAGACCGATGGATGCTAATGAAACCAGTGTGGGCTGGCAAATTGCTTTAAATAGAAATGAAGGGCCAACAGCCTTGATCTTAACACGTCAGAACCTTACTGTTATTAGTCGTGATGATAAAAAGGTAGGTTATTGCACACATGCGGCTAAAGGAGGATATGTGTTAACTGAAGATGAAAGTTTTGAATACATATTAATCTCCAGTGGCTCTGAAGTGCATATCGCTTTGAAAGCAAAAGAAATATTGAATCAGAAAGGAAAAAAAGTTAGGGTAGTGTCTATGCCTTCTATGGAGTTATTTGAACAACAAGACGAATCTTATAAATCGGAAGTTTTACCCTTAAAAATCAGAAAACGCATAGCAGTGGAAGCAGCGGCCAGCTTGCCATGGTATAAATACGTTGGCTTAGATGGCAATATTATCGGGTTGGACAGATATGGAGCATCTGCACCCATTGCTACTTTATATGAAGAATTAGGTATTACAGCTGCTAAAGTTGTAGAAGCTGCATTAGCATTAAATTAAACACGATGAAGTTAAAGAAAATAGCCCCATCTATCCTTTCTGCAGATTTTGCCAATCTGCAAAGAGATATCGAAATGGTAGAAAAAGCGGGTGCGCATCTCATTCATATTGATGTAATGGATGGTCATTTTGTGCCCAATATCACCATTGGTCCTCCAGTGGTAAAGTCCATCAAAAGAGTAACGAAATTACCCCTGGATGTACATTTGATGATAACTGAACCCGAGAAATATATTGATGCTTTTGCAAAAGCCGGTGCCGATTACATAACGATACATGCTGAAGCTACCCCCCATTTACATAGAGTAATACAACAAATAAAATCTTATGGAATTAAAGCGGGTGTTTCACTCAACCCGCATTCCCCATTAAGTCATTTGGAATATGTATTATGTGATTTGGATTTGGTGTTGATCATGACGGTTAATCCGGGTTTTGGCGGCCAATCATTTATTGCTTCTTCTTATGATAAATTGGTTCAATTACAACGAATGCTTAAAAATCAACAATGTCAATCTTTAGAAGTAGCGGTAGACGGTGGTGTTTCTTTATCAAATATTAAACAACTTTCGGATGCCGGAGTAGATATTTTTGTCGCCGGTTCGGCTATTTTTAAGTCTGAAGATCCAGCCAAAACCATTAAAAAAATGATCCGGGAAATATCTTGAGTCGCCAAATGAAAGCAAAGGGAAGATTAGTATAGATGAAGTATGAAAAAACAACATTCAGCCCATTATTTCGTTAAATTCGTAGTTTAGAAAAGGCTTATGTTTACAAACAACAAAAGAATAATACGCTGGTTCATCATCATTATATCATTTGCTATTGTCAGTTTGATATTATGGAATACCTATGTTTTTTTTCAACGTTTTAGTAAAGAGGAAAAAACAAAAATGGAAATTTTGGCTTTGGCATACAAAAAGCTTAATGCGGCGGGGCCTAATGATAATATAACTTTAGAAACCAAAATTTTAGAAACGAATGCCAGCATTCCCATGATTGTGACTGATCATTCAGGCACTATAATTATGGATAAAAATTTAGATGAGCGGAAGAAGAAAAACAATAACAATTATCTGGAAGATCAATTGGCTTTGATGAAAACTCAAAATCCGCCTTTGATCGTTCAATCTCAAAATGTAAGGCATTTAATTTATTATAAGGACTCAGAAGTCTTAACCAATCTGAAATATTATCCGCTGGCTTTACTGCTAATCTTGGTTTTGTTCTTTGCACTTTTGTTTTTGTATAGCAAATCCAACAGAATCGCGGCTCAGAATCAGCTGTGGACCGGAATGGCGAAGGAGACGGCTCATCAAATTGGCACTCCGTTGAGTTCTTTAATGGGTTGGGTTACCATTTTAAGAGAAAATGAATCTCAAGCCGGTATAGCTGATGAAATTGAAAAAGATGTCAATCGCTTGAATACTATTGCAAACAGATTTTCACAGATAGGTTCAACAACAGCACTAATCAAAGATAATTTAGTTGAAGTAACCCAAGATGTTTTGACCTACATGGAATCCAGAAGTTCACAGCAGATAGATTTTAATTTTTTCAGTGAGAAAGCGGAAATAGCCGTAAAACTCAATAGAGAGTTATACGGCTGGGTGATTGAGAATGTGGTTAAAAATGCTATTGATGCCATGGAGGGTAAAGGTAAACTCAAAATTGAGATTTTGGATAAGAATCAAGATGCAATAGTTTGTGTTTATGACACGGGTAAGGGTTTAGCAAAAAATAAATTTAAACAAATTTTTGAACCGGGTTATACCACCAAAAAGAGAGGCTGGGGGATAGGCTTGTCACTTTCAAAACGGATCATTGAAAGTTTCCATCTCGGTAAAATATTTGTTAAAGATTCCGAATTGGAAAAAGGTACTACAATCTGTATTAGGTTACCTAAAGTTTGATGAGATTTTTTGGGCTGTAGCCTCAAATACTTCAGGAGATAGTTCTACCTTAGACGTAAAAGTAGCTTCTTCCATTTTATTAAGCGGTATCAGATGTACATGAACATGAGGCACTTCTAAACCGATTACGCTTATACCGACCCTGTTACAGGGAACACTCTTTTCAATAGCCATAGCAACACGTCTGGCAAATAACATCAGCTCTTTATAAGTGTTTTCATCCAGATCAAATATTTTATCAACTTCTTTTTTAGGTACAACCAGGGTATGGCCTTTGGCATTGGGATTAATGTCCAAAAAGGCATAAAAATTTTCATTTTCCGCTACTTTATAAGAAGGAATGTCGCCTTTGATAATTTTGGTAAATATGGTTGCCATAATGATTTATTTAGTCACGTGAAATGTCTAATATTTCCAGTTTTAAAGTACCATTAGGCACTTTTATCTCAGCTATTTCTCCAATTTCTTTTCCGAGTAAACCTTTTCCAATAGGAGATTTAACAGATATTTTCCCTTGAGAAAGATCAGCCTCTCTATCGGCTACCAAAGTATAAGTCATTTCTTTGTTAACATTAAGATTTTTCATTTTAACTTTTGAGTAGATCAATACTTTTGATGTATCTAATTGAGACTCATCAATGACTCTGGCATTAGCAATCGTATTTTTAAGTTGGATGATTTTGAATTCTAATAAAGATTGCTCTTCTTTAGCAGCGTGATATTCTGCATTTTCGCTAAGGTCACCTTTATCTCTGGCATCAGCAATGGCTTGTGACACCTCAGGGCGTTTTGTATGTTCTAAATAATTTAGTTCTTCTTTTAATTTTTGTAATCCCTCTTCTGTATAATATGAATATTTACCCATCTTTCAACAAAATTTTAAAATATTAGTTTATTTTAGGCGTTTACTATTTAACGCTATAAGTACAAAAAATCTCGACCCAATGATAGGTGAGATTTATAGGGCAAATATAAGGAAATTTTAGTATATGGAGTATATTTCATTAAAAATCAAAAGTCTAGCAGGGATAAAAAAGTTTATAGTATTTTTAGTTTTGAGTTTGTTTTTTATTTCTTGTGGAGAGGAACCTTATAGGGATTTATTACCGGATGTTGCTGTAAATTTTACGATAGATTTAAGTTTACCTGCCTATATTGATTTGCAAGCTGTTGGAAGTTGGGCTTATACGCCGGTTTCAGAAGGTTATGGCGTGCAAGGTGTTTTTATTTATAATAAGGGGTCTAAATATATTGCTTTTGATAGGGCGTGTCCACACCTGGATGTGAATACTTGTTCACCTATGGTTTTTGAAAACAGTCAATTAGTTTGTTCATGTGATGATAGTGTATTTAATATTTTTGAGGGAGGCTATTCTGCGGATGTGTCTTATTTTGCCAGAGAATACAAGGTGACAGGTTACGGTAATATTTTACAGATCACAAATTATTAAAAACTATATTGATAAAATGTCAATATTATTTCTTTTGAGCTTGATTTTCCCTTCGTTTTCAAGTTGCTTTAAAAGTCTGGAAATGACTACTCTGGAAGTGTTCATATCATAAGCTATATCTTGGTGTGTTGTGTTTAAGGAGGTAGTTCTTAAAACCTGCACTTTATCTCGCAAATATTTTAACAACCTTTCGTCCATTTTTTTAAAAGCCAAAGTATCAATTGCTTCCATCATTTCTTTAAGCCGTAAATTGTAGCTCTCTAGCACATAATTTCTAAAAGAAGGATATTTCACCATCCAATCGTCAAATTTATTTACATGTATAAGAATCACTTCCGAGTCGGTTTCAGCAACTGCCCTGATACAGGTTTTTTGAGCATTTAAAGAATTGATAAATACGCAGGCACAGGTATCTCCTCTTTCCAGAAAATACATCACCACTTCATTTCCATTTTTATCTTCTCGCAAAACTTTAAAAACACCATTGAGTAGAAATGGAAAAAAATTTACATTTTCATTAATATTCAATAAGTATTCGCCTTCTCTGTAAAATTTTACTTCACCGGCATCGATAATTTCATCTATGAGTGCTTCTTCAAACTGGTGTTCAAAAAAATCTTTTAATTTTTTTTTCATCTTTAAGTATTTGAATCAAAATGATTTCAACATACAAAGGTACAAATTTAGTTTATTTGTAATGATTGT
>JANTFO010000008.1 GCA_024763365.1 Flavobacteriaceae bacterium | reverse complement strand
TTCTTTAATAGTCATCGTACTATCTCCTTCATCTGCTACACTGTATATGGTTGCTAAGGTTCCAACAAAAACTTCACGAGCTGCAAAAGAACTGAGAATAGCAATTCCAATCTTCCAATCATAACCCAAGGGCCTAATAACAGGTTCTATCACTTTCCCTACTTTCCCTATATAAGAATGTTCTAACTTATAGGCAGCAATTTTTTTAGATTGCTCTTCTTTAGTCAAGTGGGCATATTCTTGTTGTACATGGGTAGTTGCATTTTTAAAATTCTTACCACCATAAGAAGCTAAAAACCAAAGTATAATAGAAATGGCAAAAATGATTTTTCCGGCTTCAAAAACAAAAGCTTTTGTTTTTTCATAAACAGTTAAACCAATATTTTTAGGAGAAGGTAATCTATAATTGGGTAATTCAACAACAAAAAAACTATTATTTTTAATCTTTAAAACATGATGTAATAAATACCCTGAAGCAAATGCTGCGGCAAACCCAATAACATACATCAACAACAAAGTTAAACTCTGTAGTTGAAAAACACCAAAATAAGTTTTGTCAGGAATGGTTAAAGAGATCAAAATGATATAAACCGGAATTCGTGCGGAACAGGTAGTAAAAGGCACCACCAAAATTGTGATCAATCGCTCCCGCCAACTTTCAATATTACGAGATGACATAATAGCCGGTATAGCACAAGCTGTACCGGAAACTAACGGAATGACACTTTTACCACTCATCCCAAAGCGACGCATAATTTTATCCATCAAAAAAACCACACGACTCATATAACCAGTTTCTTCCAAAATGGAAACAAACATAAAAAGGATGGCTATTTGTGGGATAAAAATAGCGATCCCACCTATACCGGGAATGACTCCTTCAATCAACAGGTCAGAAAACTTTCCCGCCGGTAAATGTGCTTTAGCATAGTCCGACAAATTAGCAAACAAACTGTCTATCCAATCCATGGGTATACTTGCCCAGGAAAATACAGACTGAAAGATTAATGCTAAAAGCAAGGCAAATATAATGTAGCCACCTACCTTATGAGTCAAAATCCTATCTAAAACCCCTCTAAAATCTGTGCCTTTTAAACGGTTTACAACATAAGTTTTTTTAAGAATATCATTGATTACCTGATATCTGTAAACCGCTTCTTTATGCCTAAATTTGTCAATCTTTTGCTCCTTTCGCTTAAAAAAATTGATTCGTTGCTGATAGGTGTCCTCAATATAAGGTATGTCTTCCGTTTTGGTAATAAACAACCAGGATTTATAAGTAGAAAATTGTGGTAGTGCTTCTTTAATATGCTCAAAAAAGTGGCCATGGATACGCTTAGAAATATCTGCTACTGTCTCGGTATTCAAATCTTGCCAATGTATGATAGCATCCTTTAGTTCATCTATACCTGTTTTTTTTCGGGCACTAACCAATACTATCTTCGTTTTTAAAAGAGATTCTAATTCTTCTTTTTGCAGTATGATACCTTTTGACTGCATTTGGTCAGCCATATTTATAGCTAAAATGGTAGGAATTTCAAGATCTTTTATTTGGGTCAATAAAAAAAGATTACGCTTGAGATTTTCTACTTCTGCTACAACGACGACGACATCGGGATAATCAGGATTATGCTCATTTAAAAGTGTTTCAAAAACAATATTTTCGTCTGCTGACGAAGGGCTAAGGCTGTAGGTCCCCGGCAAATCGAGAACATCAGCGACCAAACTTTCCTTTAAGGTACAAACACCTTGCTTTTTATCAACAGTTATACCCGGATAATTGCCCACCTTTTGATTAAGACCTGTCAACTGGTTGAACAAAGATGTTTTTCCGGTATTAGGATTGCCTATTAAAGCGACTTTTATGTGTTTCTTAACTTTCAAAAACTATATATTTTCTCGAACTCATTTAATTCATTTGGCCTCTTTCAAATATACAAGAAAATAGGCCCGTATAAAGCACATTTGGAAGTGTATAATCATAGTTATGGACAAAATAAGTAATAAAATATGGACGTATGCTAATCATATTTAGGGAAATGAAAAACGTTAAATGGGTTCAACCTCTATTTGACGGGCAGTTTCCACTCTAATGGCTATATGACTACCATTCACTTTAATATATAATGGATCTTTAAACGGGGCTTTTTGTATCAAAGTGACACGTTCACCCGGTAAACAACCCATTTCCAACAATTTTAATGGAATATCATTGATTGAAACTTCACAAATTACACCTTGATCACCAATATTAAGGTCTGCTAAATTCATTCCGTTATTTAGAATGGTTTTAAATAATGGACAAATATACTATATTATCTTTAGATATAAACAGCTTTTGTAAACATTAAAAATATATATTTCCACTGTAAAATGTTAATTATATATATTTGTTTCAGAAAACTTAATTTTTATTGAACTCTGATTTAAAAATAATAATAAGATGAAAAAAATCAATATACTACTAATTCTAGGTATTATACTACTACAAAACACTTTTGCCCAAAATGAAAAAGACATGTTGAAGCAATTAATTCTAGCTGAAAAAAACAGGGCTAAAAGCAAAATAGATTTTCAAAGAAATCCCAATACGACCAACTATGATATCAAATATCACCGAATGGAATGGAATGTTGATCCGGGTTCTTCTCCTGCTTATATTAGTGGTACCATTACTACTTATTGGGAAGCTTTGGAGAGTATGAATACCATCACCTTTGATCTTGCATCAAATATGAATGTAAGCCTAGTCCAACAAAATGGAACAAATCTTACCTTCACTCATACGGGTGAGGAAGTAATTATAGATTTACCAACAACGCTTAATCAAGGTGAGATAGATTCTCTAAGTATCACTTATAACGGAAATCCAGATGCTGGTGGTTTTGGTATTTTTGAACAAGAAACGCATAATGGAATTCCTGTCATGTGGACACTTTCCGAACCCTATGGTGCCAAAAATTGGTGGCCTTGTAAACAAGATCTGATCGATAAAATTGATTCTATTGACGTCTTCGTAACACACCCTGAGTTCTATGGAGGTATTCACGAGTACAAAACCGCATCCAATGGATTATTACAATCTGAAGTGGTAAATACCGGAATGAAAACCACTCACTGGAAACACAAATATCCCATTCCAGCTTATCTCGTAGCTATTGCTGTTACCAACTATAGTGTGTATAATGACTATGCCTATGAAGGCACAGCCGATGAATTTCCAATTACAAACTATGTATATCCGGAAGACTTGAGTTATGCTCAAAACAACACACCCATTACCGCTGATATCATAGAAATTTATGGTGACCTTTTTGAAATGTACCCATATGCTAATGAAAAATATGGACATGCCCAATGTGGCTTTGGTGGTGGAATGGAGCACACTACCATGTCTTTCATGGGAAGTTTTTGGCGACAATTAGTTGCACACGAACTCGCTCATCAATGGTTTGGAGATAAAGTAACTTGTGGTTCTTGGGAAGATATATGGCTTAACGAAGGTTTTGCAACATATTGTGAGGGTTTAACTATTGAAGCATTAGATGGACATAATGATTTTGTAGATTTTCGCTATAATGAAATACAAGATATCACTAGTTCTTCCGGTGGTTCTGTATTTTGCACAGATACAACCAACGTATGGCGTATTTTTAACGGTCGTTTGAGTTATGCAAAAGGCGGAATGCTTTTACATATGCTTCGTTATAAACTGGGAGACACAGATTTTTTCCAAGCCATCAAGAATTATCTGGCCGACCCTGACTTAGCATATGGATATGCCCACACCATTGATCTGCAAAACCATCTTGAAACACAAAGTGGTACAGATCTCGACGAGTTTTTTGCTGACTGGTTTATAGGAGAAGGTTATCCGTCTTATCAAATAGAATGGTATGATCATGAGGGGGATCTTTACATAAAAGTCAATCAAACACAATCACACGGATCAGTTAGCTATTATGAAATGCCAATACCTATTAAAATCTTTGGAAGCTCGGGTGAAGAAGCATGGTTGAGATTGGAAAACACTTATGACGGTCAAATATTTGTTCAATCGGTTGGCATGGATGTCACGAACATTTCCTTTGACCCGGAGCATGAACTCATTACTAAGAATAATGCCGTAAACCAAAACCCCAGTCTAAATTTAAGTGAATTTGAACTGACAAAACAAGTTTGGATACAAAACCCTATACATGATACCATTCATATTCATTTTCCAACTGCTCTTACTATTCAAAAAGTAAGTGCTTTTAACTTAAACGGGAAAAAACTATTGGAAACCGGTTTAACCATCATTCCGGCAGACCACTTACCTAAAGGAGTTATTATTTTACAAATTGAAACCAATTTGGGCAGCGTAATTAAAAAAATAATAAAGAAGTAATCGGTTTTAAGATAAGTTTTTAAATATAGTTACACTTATTAGGACTGCTTTTTATTAAATTTGCTGGCTCAAACAGATTTTATGGAAATTCTTATTAAAGTTGCCCAGTTTTTATTGAGCTTATCACTACTCATCATCTTACATGAATGGGGACACTATATTACTGCCCGAATTTTTAAAACACGGGTTGAAAAGTTTTACTTGTTCTTTGATGCATGGGGCAAAAAATTGTTTTCCTTTAAAAAAGGTGATACAGAATACGGTATAGGCTGGCTACCATTGGGTGGATATGTTAAAATTTCTGGTATGATCGATGAAAGTATGGATAAGGAACAGATGAAACTACCCCCAAAAGACTATGAATTTCGCTCTAAACCTGCCTGGCAAAGATTGATCATCATGCTGGGTGGTGTGGCTGTCAACTTAATACTTGGCATACTCATTTACATTATGATCATACATGTTTGGGGAGAAGATTATGTAAAACCCGAAGAAGTAAAATATGGGTTTGCCGTAAATGAAGTTTTCAAAGAATACGGTTTTCAGGATGGAGATAAGATCCTAAAAATTGATGGAGATACACCTTTTGATGTTAGTGATGTAAACAAGATGTTATTTTTAAGAAACATCAAATCCCTCAGCGTTAAACATCCTGATGGAACTCAAGAGACTATCGCACTCCCTGAAGATATTGGAAGTATTATGTGGGAAAAAGGTGTTTTACATCCATTTAATGAACGACTCTTGACAGAAATAGATACAGTAGTCCCTAATTCCCCAGCATTCAAAGCAGGGATTCAAAAAAATGATATCATTCTTGCTGTAAATGAAAAACCAATAGACTATTGGAATGAATTTATGACGTCTGTTACCAGTGAAGAATTTATGTTATCAATACTTCGTGATAAAGATAGTATCAATATAAGTCTAACACCCGAATACAATAAGAAAGAGAAAAAATATGCCATTGGCGTTTATCCAACTATTAAAGATGCCATTAAAATAAATCATAAAGAATATTCTTTAACTGAAAGCATTAAAAGAGGAAACGAATTAGGTATCACAACTCTTAAAGATTTTATCTACCAATTTAAATATGTATTTACTAAAAAGGGAGCCAGTGAAGTGGGTGGCTTTATCGCTATAGGCAATATTTTCCCAGCTACATGGAGTTGGCCGTCATTCTGGAGTATTACAGCTTTACTCTCCATCATGCTCGGTTTTATGAACTTGTTACCCATACCCGCTCTCGATGGAGGACATGCTCTTTTTGTGCTATTTGAGATGCTTACCGGGAAAAAACCCAGCGATAAATTCCTTGAATATGCACAAATCGTAGGCTTTGTCATTTTAATGGGTATTTTACTACTGGCCAACGGAAATGATATTTATAAATTAATCAAAGCCTGGTTGTAGAATTTTAGTACTTTAGTGTCATTACATCTCTATAATGTAAATGATACCTTTTCTCAAAAAATACAGTCGGAAAAAAAGGACTTACTTCATCCTTTTACTCTTGATACTGTATTATTTTTCACTACCCAAAAAACTTTTTAAAGAACCTACGGCTACTGTTTTAGAAAGTAGCGAAGGAAAATTACTGGGAGCCAAAATAGCTACCGATATGCAATGGCGCTTTCCCGCATCTGAAAAAGTATCTGAAAAATTCAAAACTTGTATCCTCCAATACGAAGATGCTTATTTTTATAAACATCCCGGTTTTAATCCGGTTTCCATAAGTAAAGCACTCATTACTAATATTAAAGAAGGAAAAACTGTTCGTGGAGGCAGTACCATTACCCAACAAGTGATACGGCTTTCCCGAAATAAAAACAGAACTTATTTTGAGAAACTAATTGAGTTGGGCTTAGCTACCCGTTTGGAATTGGGTTATAGCAAAGACGAAATTCTCAATTTTTATGCAGCTAATGCCCCCTTTGGTGGAAATGTAGTGGGTTTGGAAGCAGCCGCTTGGCGTTATTTTGGTCAATCGGCGGACAATCTATCCTGGGCAGAAAATGCCACTTTAGCCGTACTACCTAATGCTCCGGGGCTCATACATATTGACAAAAACAGGGAAAAATTAAAAGCCAAAAGAGATTTTTTATTACATAAACTCTACTTACGAAACAAAATAGATACACTGACTTATCAATTGGCTTTACAAGAAGCCTTGCCAAACAAAACTTATGCGATTCCTCAAATATCACCTCACCTTTTGGAAAAAGCAAACATAGAACATCAGGGGAAACGTATTAAAAGTAGTATTTCTTTTCCCCTCCAACAAAGAGCTAACCAAATAATTGAACAGCACTACCATGAGCTTATAAACAACCACATCCACAATATTGCTGCTATTGTGGTAGAAATACCTACTCGAAAAATATTGGCTTATGTGGGAAATACAAATACTGATAAAGCCCATCAAAAAGATGTTGATGTAATCACTAAAGCACGCAGTACCGGTAGTATTTTAAAACCATTTTTATACACTTCCGCGCTTAATTCCGGTATATTTACACCACAAACCTTAATACCTGATATTCCTACACAGATTAACGGTTATAAACCGGAAAACTTCAGCCTGAATTATCATGGTGCAGTACCTGCCGGAAAAGCAATAGCCAAATCATTAAATATTCCGGCTGTACACATGCTTAAACAATATGGAGTGGACGCATTTTATCAAGATCTAAGCAAATTAAAACTCACTAATATCTCTAAAGGAGCTGACCACTACGGCTTATCCTTAATTTTAGGTGGGGCTGAAGCCAGTTTGTGGAATTTATCCAGAGCTTATGCAACTTTAGGAAGTAGCCTAAACCACTATGACCAAACACAAGGAAAATACTATAGTGATGAATTACAAGATCTTACTTATTTAGATGATGAAAGCCTTGATTTTGGGACTTTGACAGATCAGTACCCTCTCTTTGATGCAGGCTCTATTTACACTTGTTTTAAAAATCTTTTAGAAGTAAATAGGCCTGAAGGTAATGAAAACTGGGAATTCTATTCAGATGCTAAAAAGATAGCTTGGAAAACCGGAACCAGTTTTGGCTATAGAGATGCTTGGGCTATTGGACTAAATTCAAAATATTTAATTGGGGTTTGGGTAGGTAATGCAGATGGTGAGGGCAGGCCTGGATTGACAGGAATCAAAGCTGCAGCTCCCGTCTTATTCGATCTTTTTGATCTTGCTGATGATAAGACATGGTTTAATCCTCCATTTGACGAATTAACTGAAGTAAACATATGTAGTGAGAGTGGACATCTAGCAAGTGATATTTGCCCTAATACTGAAGTTGAATGGGTGCCTGCTAAATGTGTACATACAGAAATGTGTCCGTATCACCAGTTAATCCATTTGGATTCTAACAAACAATACCAAGTTAACACTTCATGTGAACCTATAGCCAATATTGTCCATGAAGCGTGGTTTATATTACCAGCCTCACAAGCCTATTTTTATAAAAAAAACCATCCTAATTATCGTATACCTCCTCCATTTAGAACGAACTGTATCAGTAAAAGCAGCCAGATTATGTCATTTGAAAACAATCTGTCTTATGAAGAGATCTATTTGCCAATAAATGAAAAAGAATTAAAAAATCCATTAATAATAAAGGTTCATCACTTGAAAAATGATATACTACTTTACTGGTATGTTGATGGCAGTTTTATTAAAGTTTCACATAATATTAATGAATTATCAATTATTCTTGATAAGGGCTTGCATATTATTAATATAATTGATGAAAACGGAAATGAATTATCAAAAAGAATCAAAATTATTTAACTAATTTTGATTTACTTATGATTTTTTTATAATTTTGTGTCTCATAGTAATTTTAACCCCCTTATAAAATGAGTACTCAACCTCAAATAACTCCTATAGATAAAGAAATCTCAATTAGTCAAAACGCTTCTTTTAATTGTAAAATAAGTGTGGATGGTATTATTGAATACGCCAATCATCAATTTTGTGAAGTAAGCGGTTATGAAGAATTTGACCTCATCGGAGAATCCATGCTTTTATTAAGGCATCCGGATATGCCAATGCTCTTTTTTAATATTTTAATGGAGCGTCTGGAAAAAAAAGAACCTATGCGCATAATCGCTAAATTTTTAGCTAAAGACGGGCGCTATTTTTGGCTCATGGTAGATTTTACGACCAAAACTAATGAGGAAGGAGAAATTATTGCTCATTATAGCAATAGTAAACCGGCACCTCTTTATGCGGTACATAAGATTAATGCGCTTCATAAAATATTATCCAAAATAGAAGAAAAAACCGGTGACATCGAAGCGTCCAAACGGTATATCATTGGCTTTTTGGAAGAACGTAATATGAGCTACAACCAATACATTAAAGAACTTACTACCGGACATCTTGAGTACGAACAAACTTTTAAATCAAATGTTTACGCTCAAAGAAATACTAATTCTGATTCTCCTTTCGATCAAAACATGAATTTTGAAATTTCAACTGACTCACTGAAAAATCAAGACGACTTAAATAAAACTACAGCCGTTAAACAAAGTCATAAAAAGAAAAGTTTACTCAAAAAAGTATTTGGTAAATAAAACTATACATTGATCCCCAACTTAACTAAAAAGTCTTTGATCGATTATCTTAGACTTATGTAAATAATTGTTCTAGAATGACTTCTTTTAAAAGGCCAAATCCTATTGATAACGAAATCTTACTCGACGAGAAAAAAATTATCATGTCCAAAACGGATGAACGTGGTATTATAGAATATGCTAATGATTATTTTATGCATATCTGTGGCTATGATGTTTGGGAATTGATGGGCGAACCTCACAATGTAATCAGGCATCCCGACATGCCAAAAGTGGTATTTAAGTTGCTTTGGGATAGGCTTCACAAAGGCAAAAATATTCATACCCTGGTCAAAAATTTAGCCAAAGACGGAAGCTACTATTGGGTCATTACCAACTTTGACACACACTATAACGAAGAAGCAAAAAGTGGCATGGAAACCTCTGAAAAATATCTTACCGATTCTTTTAATGACAATAACACTACATACGATAATTTTATAATGAGTTTGCTTAAAATAAGTCAAGACAAACTCGATTTTTATTTCAGCGATACTTATTAACTATTACTATGGATGACTTTATACCAAATACAGAACCCAGACAATTAAACGTCAATCCTTCTTTAAAACTTACATTTAAAGTCAATGAAGAGGGGCTAATAGAATATGTCAATGATAATCTTAGTGCCCTTGCCGGTTTTGAAGAACATGAATTGATATTTGAACCTTTAGAAGTTTTATTTCATCCCGATATGCCAAATACTATTTTGGAGATGCTTAAAGATCACCTAAAAAAAGAAAAAAGCTTCAAGGCATATCTTAAAATGCAGTCCAAAGACAAGCATTTTTTTTGGGTTTTTACTGAATTTATCACCAAGGAAGACGTCACAAAGCAAAAAGCACATTATTGTAATAGTTTTGCCATACCTGATAACATAATTCATCGAATAGATACACTTTATGAAATTCTTAAAAAAATAGAATTTAAAACCAGTGATACTAAAACTTCTTTAAGATACTTAAAAGGATATTTAGAAGAACGCGGTAAGAATTATGAGACATATATTGAAGAAATTATCCGTTCAACTAAATCAATAGTTGAACCTAAAAAAAATGATACAGAAAACTTAAACCTTGTAAAAAAGATATTTGGAAAATAAGCAAAGTCTACTGTAAGAATTTCTTGTTATATAAAGGTAATAGTAAAAAAGACAAAGCACCAAATACAAGTATCATAAAGGTCTGCGCTGACCACATGAGCCAACCAAAAACCAAAGCTTGATTAGCGCTTATACCATACAATATTAAAACCTGCTGAACACCTAAAGGATAGGTTCCTAATCCGCCGTTTGTTGCTGCAATACTCAAGGCGCCTACTACAAATCCCGCAATGACGGCACCCATTTCAATTCCCGAAGTAGATGACAGAGCATATGTAGTTATATAAAACATCAGTATATACAAGACCCATATTAGGATACTGTATATAATAAACAAGAAAGCCTTTTGTAAATGAAAAATACTCTTTAAGCCTTCAACAAATCCTAAAATAAATTTTTTGATCTTAGCTTTATATTTACTGCGTTTTAAGACAAAAAATAAAACAAAACCTATTAAAAGGAGTGCGCCAAATCCGATTATGAAAAAGATAGGTTGATCAGGAATTTTACTTATCAGGAGATCTTTAATCAAATCATATTGATAATACAAAGCAATTACTATGATTAAAAAAAGTAAAATAACATCCACGACTCTCTCAGTCACAATAGTCCCAAAAGATTTTTCAAAAGGAATGGCCTCATACTTACTGATAGCTGTAGCCCTCGCTACTTCCCCCGCTCTTGGAATTGCCAAATTCACTAAATAAGCTATGAAAATACTAAATATATTATTAGCCATTTTGGGCTTATAACCAATTGGAATCAACAACAAAGACCACCTATAAGCCCTGAATAAATGGCTGAGAAATCCCAAAACCAAAGAAACAAACACCCAAAACAAATTTGCATTTTGCAGTGCATTTTTAATTTCTGTTTTATCAGATGCTGACAAGCCTGATAAAGACCACCAAACTAAAAAAAAACCGAATAAAACGGGCAGGCTATATAGCAGTATTTTTTTTATGGCTTTATTCAATGATCTATTTCAAAAGATTTGATGAAGAATCAGGAAAAATGACGGTGGGCGTATATCGCTTGGCTTCTTCTATTTCCATAAAAGCATAAGAAATGATGATTACCACATCACCTTTTTGAACTTTTCTGGCTGCAGGACCGTTTAAGGTAATCTCACCAGAATTTCTAGGACCCGGAATTACATAAGTTTCCAAGCGTTCTCCATTATTGACATTGACTATCTGTACACGCTCACCTTCGATGATATTAGCGGCATTCATCAAATCCTCATCAATGGTGATGCTGCCTATATAATTTAGCTCAGCTCCGGTAACATGTACACGATGAATTTTCGATTTTAAAACTTGAATCTGCATAGGGCAAAAGTACTATTTTTAACATTAATAGAGGGCAATATTGTCAATCAACCTAATTTTTCCGGCATAAACAGCGATAAAAGCTCTATACTTTTTTTTAACATCTTTTTTATTAGCTTCCGGCTTGGCAGGCTGCAGGCTTTCTTCTTCCGCAATAGAAAAATATTCTAAGTCCAAATGTGGATGTCGCTCAAATTGATCATAAACCCAATCCATAGTTTCTTTTACACTTTTTGTGCCAAAAATTCTTTTAGCTTTTTGTAGGGTTTTAAAAATAAAAGGTGCTTCTTTACGGTGTAATACCGTTAATCTGGCATTTCTTGAACTCATAGCCAATCCATCATCTTCTCTAAAAATGGGAACGCCAATTATTTCCAAGGATAAATCATGATCCTTTACTAAATGACGAATGATCTGTAACTGCTGAAAATCTTTTTCACCAAAAAAAGCGTAATTCGGTTGTACAACTTCAAATAACTTCAAAACGATAGTGGCAACTCCTTCAAAATGTCCATGCCTATGCGCGCCCTCCATCACTTTATCTAATTCTTTGAAATCATAAGATACAGAAGCTACATCATCACCGTACATTTCTTTAACATCAGGAATAAAAATATAATCACAACCGGCCTCCTGTAATTTTCTTAAGTCTGATTGGATCGTGATGGGATAATTTTCCAGATCTTCGGCCTTGTCAAACTGAGTAGGATTTACAAAAATACTAACTATCGTTCTTGTGGCGATTTCTTTAGATTTTTTGATCAAAGATATATGCCCTTCATGTAAGGCTCCCATCGTTGGAACAAAACCTACTGAAGCAGTTTTAGGCAATAAATGTAACGCCATTTGTAAGCTTTCTATCTTTCTAAATACCTGCATAATATTTTGTTAAAAGCCCACAAACATAAGCATTAAAGCCGAAAAAGATATTAAATTATTGTACTTTTGTAGTCTGGAGTTATCGTTGGACCAAAAAGCAATGTGGAATTATGATGGACAAAAAAGTATTAATAATCTCTTCTGAAGTAATGCCTTATTTACCCGAATCTGAAATTTCTTTTCGGGCTTTTGAGTCAGCAAAAATCGCTAACGCTAATGATTTGCAAACCAGGGTTTTTATGCCTCGATTTGGGGTGATCAATGAGCGTAGACACCAGCTACATGAAGTCATCAGATTATCAGGTGTTAATTTAATTATTGACGATATAGATGTGCCTTTGGTGATTAAAGTGGCCTCTATACCTAAAGAAAGAATGCAAGTATATTTCATCGATAACGATGATTTATTTAAACGCAAAGCTATCTTTACTGATGATAAAGGAAAGCTTTTTGAAGACAATGACGAAAGAATGATATTTTTTACCAAAGGAGTGATAAGCACTGTCAAAAAATTAAACTGGGCTCCAGATATCATTATGTTACACGGCTGGATTAGTTCGCTAATCCCTTTATATTTAAAAACCTATTTTAAAACTGATGCCTTATTCAAAGATAGTGTGGTCGTAACTTCATTATATAATGATACATTTAAAGGCGAACTCAGTAAAACCCTAATTAAAAAAATCACTTTTGACAATATAGAAGAAGAAAAACTGACAAACATCCGTAAATCTACTTTTTCAAACCTTCAAAAGATTGCTGTAGACTATTCAGACTTTATCATTTATGGTAGTGATAATATATCAAAAGAAATTAAAGAATACGTTTCTACACATGAAAAACCAAGTATGGAATACCATGCCCCTGAAGATATGGAAAAAGTGTATAGTGAATTTTTTCAACAAGAATTCATAAATATTTCTAATTAATAGTTAAATGATTAAAAACACCTTGATTAGCCCTCAAAAATGGATCATTTTTTTGGCTGCTGTTATCGCTTTTATTGCCTGTGAAAAAGATTTTGAAAATATAGGCACTTCTATAGTTGATGATAATATATTTGAATCAAAACAATATATTTCTAACCTCATTGCCTATTCTAAAAATATTGAAAGAACCCAAACCAATAATCTTAGTTATTACCAACTCGGCGTGCAACGTGATGAAAATGAAATTTTTGGCCGATTGGAATCTTCCTTTGTTACCCAGTTAAATCTTTCAGAAACGAATACAGATTATGGGGCAGCTCCTGTGATTGACAGTGTGTTAGTTGAAATCCCATATCTATATACGCAGGGAGAAGATAATGAAGCCGGATTGCCACAATTTACCATTGATTCGCTTTGGCAATATGGAGATGGGAAATTTATACTTAATGTATATGAATTAGGAACTTATTTGCATAGTTTAGATCCTGATGATCCAACTATAGAAAAAAAATATTACAGTAACGATGACGAATTATTTATTAAATCAGATTTGTTATTTTCAAATTTATTTGTACCCAATGCTAATGATACCATGAGTATTATCAACCGGTATAAATATCCCTTATATCCAGATTTATCAGAAAAAGAGATTTATCAAAAAGATACCATCAAGGGAGAAAGTGTGATTCCTTCGCTAAAAATTCCTTTAAATAAAAATGTTTTTAAAGAAAAATTTTTAGATAATCAAGGAGCTACTTACTTTGCAAGTAATGCCAATTTTCAACACTTTTTCAGAGGATTGTATTTTGAAGCTATTGAAAATATGCCTAATAATGGATCTTTATTCTTCTTAGATTTTAATAATGCAATGGTCACTATATATTACTCTAATAATGAAACCGCTGACGAAGCGGAAGACGAAGATCTAGATGGAAATGGGGTTACTGGAGAAGAAGGTGTCACCGTTAGAAATCCTGAAAACCTAAAACTAAATTTTTCAGGAGTGAAGGTCAACCTTTTTGACAGAGAGCAAACCAGTGCCGGTATTCAAGCCAATATTGATAACTCCGATACTGAAAACGGAAATGAACAAATCTATGTACAAGGGACAAGTGGTGCGCAAGGCGTGATTAAACTTTTTGGTGATGATACGGACAATAATGGCATACCTGACGAACTGCAAACAATTCGTGAAAACAATTGGCTAATCACCGAAGCTAACATACATCTTTATATTGAGGATTATGACGCAACTATCCCTGTTCCCGAACGTCTATATTTATATTTGATAGATGAAGAGCAGAATGAGCAAATTTTGGATGCTCTTCCAAATATATCATTCGGCAACTTAGGAGGTTACTTAGTGAGGGATGATGATGACCAACCAGTAGAGTATGTTTTCAAAATCACCGATTACATTCGAGAACTCTGTAATACAGATAGTGATGTTGAACTTAAAGATTTAGGCATTAAAGTATATGATGCTAAGGACGCGGTTAACACAACCACCTTTGATGAAAAGTTTGATAATATTGACACCAATCCAAAAGGTGTTGTTTTGAAAGGCAACCTACCTTTGACAGAAGAGAGTAGCGCAAAACTAGAAATTTATTACACCGAATTGAATCAATAAAAAATGTGTGGAATTACCGGTTATATTGGCTATCGGGACGCCTACCCGATTATCATTCAAGGTTTAAAAAGATTAGAATATAGAGGCTATGATAGTGCAGGGGTCGTACTATATGATGGGCAAAA
Source organism: Flavobacteriaceae bacterium (assembly GCA_024763365.1). Taxonomy (GTDB): domain Bacteria; phylum Bacteroidota; class Bacteroidia; order Flavobacteriales; family Flavobacteriaceae; genus DQTL01. The sequence goes on along the minus strand of JANTFO010000008.1, from coordinate 26,504 downwards.
TATCCAACTTTCTAAAACCAAAGGAAAAGTAAGCGACCTTGAAAACAAAGTGACTTCAGAAATATCCGGTGATGGAAAAATCGGTTTTGGACATACCAGATGGGCCACACACGGAGTGCCAAACCATGTCAATTCTCATCCACATTTATCACAATCAAAAAATTTAGTCATTGTCCACAATGGCATTATAGAAAACTATGATACCATTAAAGAAGAATTAGTTAAAAGAGGTTATACTTTCCACAGCGATACAGACACAGAGGTATTAATAAATCTGATCGAAGAAATTAAAGATCAGGAAAAATGTAAATTGGGGAAAGCTGTGCAACTAGCACTTAAACAAGTTATTGGCGCTTATGCTATATTGGTTTTTGACAAAACAAAACCCGACGAATTAGTGATTGCCCGGTTAGGAAGTCCTATCGCTATTGGAATAGGAAAAGATAACGCTGAGTTCTTTATTGCCTCAGATGCAACTCCTTTTATTGAATATACTAAAAATGCTATTTATCTGGAAGACGGTGAACTTGGCATTGTAAAAATTAACAGAGAAATCAAAATAAGAAAGATTAATGATGACACATTGGTTGAAGATTTTACAATCCAACAATTACAATTGAGCTTAGAACAAATTGAAAAAGGAGGCTATGAACATTTTATGCTCAAAGAAATTTATGAACAGCCCGAAGCCGTCATAGATACTTATAGAGGTAGACTTTTAGCCAATAAAGGTATAATCAAAATGGGTGGTTTAGATGACCATATTGAACGGTTTACTAATGCCAACCGTATTATTATTGTCGCCTGTGGCACCTCATGGCATGCTGGTTTAGTTGCCGAATATTTGTTTGAGGATATTGCCCGAATACCCGTGGAAGTAGAATATGGTTCTGAATTTAGATACCGAAACCCTATTATTACAGAAAAAGATGTAGTCATTGCCATTTCTCAATCCGGAGAAACGGCCGATACGTTGGCAGCAGTAAAAATGGCCAAATCCAAAGGAGCATTTGTTTTTGGTATTTGTAATGTTGTAGGCTCTTCTATAGCTAGAGAAGTGCATGCAGGTGCCTATACGCATGCCGGCCCTGAAATTGGTGTGGCTTCTACTAAAGCTTTTACCACACAAATCACAATTCTTTCCTTACTATCTCTTAAATTAGGAAAAATTAAAGGAAATATAAGTAGCCCTAATTACCAAGCATATATTCATGAATTAACTCAAATACCCAAGAAAGTTGAAAAACTATTGAATAAAGATACGCATATCAAACAAATAGCCAGTCTTTACCAAGATGTTCCCAATTTTTTATATCTAGGCCGAGGGTATAATTTTCCGGTTGCCCTTGAAGGTGCCTTAAAACTCAAAGAAATATCCTACATCCATGCCGAGGGTTATCCCGCTGCAGAAATGAAACATGGTCCAATTGCACTTATAGATGAAAATATGCCTGTTGTAGTTATCGCTACACGTAAAGGTCATTATGAAAAAGTGGTGAGTAATATCCAAGAGATCAAATCTCGCCATGGCCAGATTATTGCCGTTGTAACCGAAGGTGATACCACCGTTAGAGATTTGGCAGATCATATCATAGAAGTTCCGGAAACAGTAGAAGCTTTAAGCCCATTACTTACAACCATACCTTTACAGCTTTTGGCTTACCATATAGCTGTGATGCGCAACTGTAATGTAGACCAACCTCGGAACCTTGCCAAATCAGTGACTGTAGAGTAATAAATTTTGCCCCTAATTTTTAAGCATTAATTATTCAATTGAAAGATTATTGAATAATTTATACACTCCAATTTTTTTCATTTTACGCTACTCAAACCCTAAAGAATCACCATTCTTTTTTAGAAATTTTCAATTCAATCAATCACTAACATCAATAAATAAATTGATTTTAATCAATCTTATTGTCTGTGATGATCTCATATTTCTTAGCACTTTCGTAGTGAGCATAAGTTATATAAATCTATAGTATATAGATTAGGTATTCATCATGATAGATAAACTTAATAAATCTCTATTCCTATTCACAAAATTGATTGATATTATCAAAGAAAAAGAAGGTATACATCAATCTTATTTATATACGAAGCAATCTACAGTTAAACATACAAAATTAAACAATAAAGAATATGGAAACCACAAGGCGTGATTTTATTAAAATTTCATCACTTGGTGCAGGAGGCGTTGCATTAACCAGCACAACAATTCCGCTCTCCGGTATATTCGGCAAGAAAAAACCGGCTCTTGATGATGAAAAATTAACCAAAATACCTACCTACTGTGACATCTGCTTTTGGAAATGTGCAGCTTGGGCATTTGTAGATGCAACAGGAAAAATCAGAAAACTGGAAGGTAATAAAAATGACCTATTAGACCGTGGACGCCTTTGCCCACGAGGCACAGGAGGTATAGGAGCCTATTATGACGATGACAGGCTCAAAACCCCATTGGTCCGTATAGAAGAAGATGGAGAACAAGTTTTTAAAGAAGCTAGTTGGGAAGAAGCTTTAGATCTTGTAGCAAATAAGATGAAAGAGATCAAAGAAAAACATGGCCCTGAAAGTTTTGCCTTATTAAAACATGGCTCTCCCGGAAAACATTTTGCACATTTATTTCAAGCATACGGATCTAACACCATTGCAGAACCTGCATTTGCACAATGTAGAGGCCCTCGCGATGTAGGTTTTAAATTAACTTTTGGAAAACCACCGGGTTCACCTGAGAATACAGATTTAAGAGATGCTAAATGTATCGTGCTCATTGGTTCGCATATCGGTGAAAACATGCACAACTCTCAAGTGCAAGAGCTATCCGATGCTATTGATAAAGGTGTTTCGATCATTACCGTAGATCCTCGTCTCTCTACTGTGGCCAATAAGTCAAAATTCTGGCTTCCTATACGTCCGTCCACAGATATGGCATTATTACTTTCATGGATGCACGTATTGATATATGAAGAATTATACGATAAAGAATATGTAGAAAAAAATACTACAGGATTTGAGGAGCTCAAAAAACACGTCAGACAGTTTACGCCGGAATGGGCTTATCCAATTACAGATATCAAACCGGAGATGATACGTAAATCAGCACGTGAAATGGCTATCTCAGCTCCATCTACAATAGTACATCCCGGGAGACACGTTGTATGGTATGGTGATGATACACAACGTTCCCGAGCCATTGCTATCCTTAATGCCCTGCTGGGTTCCTGGGGTAGACGTGGAGGATTCTATTTTAGTGAAAAAATGAGAATTCCAAAATATCCACAACCTCCTTACCCAAAACCAAAATGGGATGCACATACTTTAAGTCATCATTTTCCTTTTGCTAATCACGGTGTTACTGGTGATGTAATCAAAGCTTCATTGATTGAAAAAACGAAAGAACACCATGTAAAAGCATGGATGGTAGCCGGAACAAACTTGACAAAATCGGTTCCTGAAAGAGCTGTTATAGAAAGCGCTATCAACGAATTGGAATTTTTAGTTGTAGTAGATACTATGCCAATGGAAATAACAGGCTATGCAGATGTTATCTTACCAGAATGTACTTATCTGGAACGATATGACCAATTGAGAAATTCCTCTTGGCGTACACCTTCGGTTGCCCTAAGAATGCCAGCCGTAAAACCTAAATATCAATCCAAACCTGCTTGGTGGATGGCCAAACAACTCGGAGAAAGGTTAGGCCTTCAAGATTATTTTGATTACGAAGATTATGAAGAGGTGATCAAGTGGCAATTAGAACATGTAGGTACATCACTCGAAGAAATGAAACATTTGGGTGTGAAGAATTACGACCGAAGATCCAAAAATCTTTATATGGACGAGAAAGCAACACAAAAGTTCAAAACACCTTCCGGAAAAATTGAATTATATTCTCAAAAACTGAAAGATGCCGGTTTTGAACCATTTCCTGTTTATAAAGAACACGAACGTCCTCCTAAGAATTATCTACGAATGATCTATGGTAGAGCACCTATGCACACCTTTAGCAAGACAGTTAATAATCCCTATTTAAACGAACTCAAAAATGAAAATTTGTTGTGGATTAACCCACGTGTAGCTAAAAAATGGAACTTACATTACGGACAAAAAGTTTGGTTAAAAAACCAGGATGGGGTCATCTCCACTTTCCCTATTAAAGTAAGAATGACTGAACGTATTAGATGGGACTCCATATATATGGTACATGGATTTGGCCATAATAACAAGAACTTGACCAGAGCCTATAGTAAAGGTGCCAGTGATACCAAATTGATCTCTAAAATACTTACAGACCCTATTATGGGTGGTACTGGATTGCGAGGCAATTTTGTAACGATTTTAACTGAAGAACCAACAAAAAATATTGAATCATGAGATATGTAATGGTCATAGACACCAATAAATGTGTCGGATGTAGTGATTGTGTAGTAGCATGTCAAGTAGAGAATCATGTTCCGATGGGATATTGTAGAGACTGGGTGGTAGAAACTGTCAATGGGACATATCCATCAGTTTCTTTTGAATTTCGCTCAGAAAGATGTAACCACTGTGATAACGCTCCTTGTGTAAGAACATGTCCTACCGGCGCCAGTCATATAATTGAAGGTGGTATTGTACTTGTAACACCAGAAGAATGTATAGGTTGTGGGGCATGTATCGAATCTTGTCCTTATGACGCCAGATACCCTCACCCTGAAGAAGGGCATGTAGACAAATGTACGTTCTGTAATCACAGATTAGAAAAAGGTGAATTACCTGCTTGTGTTTCAGTTTGTCCTACCAAGTGCATGTATTTTGGTGATTTGGATGATGCTAACAGTGACGTATCTAAATTATTAGCTACTCGCCAACACAAAGTTTTGGCCCCTGAGGCCGGAACCAAACCACGTGTTTATTATTTAATTTAAAAAATAACCAGATATCATGGAAGAAGAATTATTTGTAAGCGGTCGAAACTTACCACATATAGATCCTAATTTAGAATTATGGGGATTCCCTATTGCATTTTACCTGTTTTTGGGTGGATTGGCAGCCGGAATATTACTTTTTGCTTCAACAGCAGTTATACTGGAAAAAGAAGACAAATTCCCTGCCACCGCAAGATGGGCTCCTCTTGTAGTCCCTTTACTATTAACAGTTGGCTTATTCGCCCTGATTGTAGATTTACACCATCCTTTGTACTCTTGGCAATTGTATACCACCATTCGCTTGGAATCTCCAATGTCCTGGGGAGCTTGGGTATTACTGATAGTAACACCTATTTCTTATCTTTGGGCATTTGCCGATTTAAGGATATTATTTCCCAAGCTTGATTGGAAATTCAAGGTTTTATATCAAATTGAAGATTTAGTCAGAAAGTATAGAAAAGTAATTGCCTGGATATTAATTCCTTTATGTATCATTTTAGGTATTTATACCGGTATCTTACTCTCTGCATTTAATGCACGCCCACTGTGGAATAGTGCCATTTTAGGGCCTCTTTTCCTTATATCTGGGCTTTCTACAGCTGCTGCTGCCATTATACTATTGGCTAAATCACACTCTGAATCTTCTCTATTTAGTAAAATTGATATCATTTTGATAATAATAGAGATTGGTTTAGTGATTCATTTGATTATGGGATACTACTCAGGAACGGAAATGCAAGTTGAAGCAGCCAATATTTTAATCAATGGAGAATTGAGCATTATGTTCTTTGTGTTTTTTATTTTACTGGGACTTATTGTTCCTTTAGTTATGGAAGTCTTTGAATTACTCGGCACTAAAATTCCTGTTTACATACCAGCCATATTAGTTTTAATCGGAGGTTTGATATTTAGAATCCTCATGGTGGAGGCAGGCCAACTAAGTCGAATTTTATATTAAAAATAACACGTCATGCAAAAACGATATATATTTATCATATTTTTATTAGCAGCTATGGTATTGGCACTACTATTACTTCCAAAAGTGTTTTACTGTGTCAATGATGATGGGTGTAAAATAAAAATGTCTTCAAAAGACTGTAAGAATATACATCCCCAAGCACTTTTACTAGAAGCTATATCATCGGAACGCTATATTACTGTGGATGAACTATCATCTGCAATTATAGGAGAAGACCCAAGTTATGAACTCGTAGATATCAGGTCAACAGAAGATTTTGAAAAGTATTCGTTGCCAAAAGCGATAAACTTACCGTTTGACACTATCATGGATGAAAAAAATGAAGCATTCTTTGATACTGATGATTACAAGATCATCTTGTTTTCAAATGGAACCGTCATGGCCGACCAAATCTGGTCACTACTCAGACGTAAAGGTTATAAAAATATCATGGTACTGAAAGGAGGATTAAACGAATTCTATCAAACAATCTTAAATCCTCAAAAACCTGTAGATACAGACCCAAAAGATGCATTTGCATTGTACGATTTCCGAAAAGCCGCAGGACCTTATTTCGGATTGCCTAACCCAGATGAGTATACGCCAAAATTAGAAGAAAAACCGGCTAAACAAGTAGCGAAACCTATCCTTAGAAAAACAACTACAAGCACTAAGAAAAGTGTGCCTGTAAAAACCAAACCTAAACCTCCCGTTGAAGAGGACGAAGGTTGTTAATCATTAAAAAAGTATAAAACAATAATACCATGAAAAAATCAATTGTTTTTTTATTCATTTTCGCACTTTTATTTTTAGTCATTTTTTTGGCTTTAAATTTTGTAAAAGTCCCCGAGTATAAATTTGCTGCTAACACAGACCAATCTTTTGTGCCCTGCGCAGAAGCAGCATATGTCTATCCACCCAATAAGATTGCCAAATTTATACAAGATCCAGATGAAAATACCGTGCTAATCGATATTAGAAGTAGACACGACTATATTAACGGACATTTAGAAGGAGCCAAACATATCGCTATGGCTAATATATTGGAAAAAGAGAATTTTAAATTTTTCAAATCCCTTAAGAATGAAGGAAAACAAGGCATTTTATACGGGAATGATGTTACGGAAGCCAATGCCCCCTTTATGGTACTCAGACAAATGGGTATTGAAAATATAGGCATATCTTGTAAACCCTATCAATTCTTTATTGATAATGATCTGAATTATCTCGCTACTACCGATCAGGTATTTACCAATAATGAAACACCCATAGCTGATTTTGCTTCTTTTGTTTCAAGTGAAAATCTAAAAGCCAAAGAACGCGAAGAACAAAAGAAAGAAGAAGCTGTAAAAGCCATAGCTAAACCAGTAGTAAAAAAAGTTAAAAAAATAGTAAATCCTCAACCCAAATCAGAATCTACCCCGGCTGAGGAAGAAGAAGGCTGCTAAAAGATTTAAATAAATGAAACGGCCTGAATAAAATGGCTTGCTTTAACCATATTTTTCCGAGAGGAAGTTCAAAAAATCAAGTTTTTTCAAAATCGGTTAAACATTTTATTCCGGCTGTTTTTTATTGCATAAGCGTGACAGAAATCATTTTCTTTATCAGTACAATGTATGATATTTGATTTTTTAACTTTAGCCTTCTATTTGAAAAGACTATTTTCATATTATCTCATACTTGTACTTGCTTTCCTGAGTTTTTCCTGCAAAAATTCATCATCTGGCTATTATACCTTAGCCAATGGAAAACAAGAATCCTGTGTAGCTTGCCATCAGCAAAATGAAGGCTTTAGTCCCTACCACAAGCCCGAAATGATAGGTTGTAGTGCTTGTCACCTTGGGCAAATAACAGAAACTGATAAAGACCTGGCTCATAAAGGCATGGTTTTAATTCCCGGTAATTTGGTTAATGCCGAACAAACTTGTGCCAGTGCCAATTGTCATGTAGAAGAATTAGAGAGAGTAAATAAATCTCTTATGTCTACTAATAGTGGTATTGTAAGTATCGATAGATGGGCATTTGGGGAAGTTTCACATACAGACACACTTTTTCATATTGAACATATAGGAATATCTGCTGCAGATCGTCATTTAAGAAACCTCTGTTTTACCTGTCATTTAGGTTACGAAAAAAAACACTATGCTGTAACTTCAGAAAGATCAAGAGGAGGAGGCTGCCTGGCCTGTCACCTAAACTATCAGGAAGGACATCAACCTGATATACACGACAAATTTCATCCTGAACTTAATCTAAAAATTGGTAATGATAAATGTTTTGGATGTCACAGTCGTTCTAACAGGATCTCTACCAATTATGAAGGTTGGTACGAAACTCTTTATTCGCAAGAAGAGGTTCAAGACAGCACCGGCTTTAGAATATTAGAAGACGGCCGGGTGTTTGCCTACGCCGGTGATGATGTGCACCATAGTGCAGGCATGTTATGTATAGATTGTCATGGGTCCAAAGAAGTGATGGGTGATGGACATAACTATAAACACGAATCCGAAGCCGTTAAAATACAATGTTCTGACTGTCATACAACTAACGATTATAACACAATTGGTTTTGCTCAGCTCGATGCCATTGACGTTAAAGATTATTCTCTACAAAAATATGAACATAGAACAACTCAATTTATCATTACGGAAAAAGATTCAATTCCTTTGATGAATTCTTACTTTGATGAGGAGGGTAAAGCTTTTATCATCAGTAAAATTGATCAAACTTTACATCCGCTAAGTGCTACTTGTAAACAAGACAAGCAGCATCAGAATTTAAGCTGTAATATGTGTCATACGGCTTGGGCTCCCTCTTGCCTGGGTTGTCATACAGCATACGACAAAAACATACAACTAAATAATGGCAAATATGGAAAATGGGTAGAAAGTCTAGGAGGCTTTTCTTATGCACCTCCCGTGATGGCTGTTACGCATGAAGAAGGTAAAAAGAAAATTATACCTGCCCTGCCGGGTATGATCATGAGCTTAGATAAGTCTGAGTTTTCAGGCCCTAAAAAAGGAAAGAATCATGATTTCTTGAGGCTGTTTGCCCCGGTTGATGCTCATACCACTCAAAAAGAAGCACGTTCTTGTACTTCATGTCACTTAAATTCCTATGCTATGGGATTTGGGGAAGGAAATCTAACCTACGTTGTTACTGGTGATAAGGCATTTTGGCAATTTGAAGCTGCCTATGAAAATTATCAGCAGGATAATTTACCACAAGATGCCTGGCAGGGCTTTATGGAAGACATCGATCCTCAAAGGAAATATGCAGCACGTAAAGATTTTTTACCTTTAAACTTAGCCAGCCAAAAGAAAGTTCTACGTGTTGGGGCTTGCATCTATTGTCATAAAAACGATGCGACATTTAACAATAGATTGCTTGAAGAAGATTTTAAAAAAATGTTGGAAAAAAGGACAAAAGCTTGTGTGATTAACTTCTAATATCTAACCAAAATCACGAATTTTTTGGAGTACATCCATATCAATGATCTCAACCTTTTTACCGGAGATCTTGATAATCTGATCATCTTCAAATTCTTTTAAAATTCTTACTGTGTTTTCCATAGAAAGGCCTACAAAGTCAGAAAGTTCTTGCCTTGTCATGACAAGCGTAAACTCTAAACGCTCAAAAATATTTCTGGAAAAACAGATTAACATATCTGCTACACGTCCACGTGCATTTTTTTCTGCTACACATAAAAACCTGTTAAAAATACGAGCAGAATTATGGTTGATGTACTTTATTATCTCGTTAGAAAAGCTCACATTATTGTGCATCACTTCTAAAAAAATAGACTTGTCATAAACATCTACTTCGCAATCTTCTAATGCTGTTACTGAATATAAATAAGTTTTATTTACATAATATAAGCTGGAGAGTCCGAGAAACGCATTGCTCTTTTTAACAGCGAGAATAATACCCTTTTTTTTACCCTCAATATGAAGCTTGAAGTATCCACTTTTCCCAAAAAGAATAGTGCTGGCAAAGGTACCTTGCTTTAGGATCGTTTCATTTTTCTTGTAAGAAACTGTCGTTTTATGTTTATCTAAAAAGATTATTTCTTCTTCCGTAAGTAAATCAAACACACTTAGGTGTTCTATATCTTTTATGCAGTTTGACATATATATGCTTCAAATAAGAGTGTAAAGATAGAAATAGATTAAGTAAAATCAATACAAAAATTGATAAAATTCAACTTTTAGGTTGCGTTATTGCATGCCTTCTATCTTTCTCATAATTACATATGTCCGTTACTTTGTTGTGTTACTAAAATTACAGAGTAACCAAAATTTGAATAAACATTAAATAAACTTAAAATTAAATTAAACATCATGAAAAAACTTGTTTCTTTATTATTAATCACCGTATTTGTTCCCACACTATTGTTAACGGGATGTCGTCAATATGAAGATGAACCTGCCGTTGAACCTTGCGACTGTGAGGCAACATCTTTTGAAAAACTAACTGACTATTTAGTTGATAATGATATGGATATTCCTGATATATTATCTTCTTGGATTGTTGGTCGACCGGCAACCGCTGCAGAAGTACCTGGTTTTATAGATTCCTATGATATTATTGATATTAGGGGTGCTGATGATTACAATGCAGGCCATATAGAAGGTGCCGTTAATTCAACATTAGCTAATATTCTTACTACTGCTTCCGGTACCACAAAACCAATCTTAGTGGTTTGCTATACCGGACAAACTGCTTCTCACGCTGTAGTCGCACTTCGTTTAAGTGGCTATCCTGATGCAAAAGTTCTTAAATGGGGAATGAGTGGATGGACATCAAATTTAAGCAATCCTTGGCTAGGAAATTCCGGAGATACCAATGGTGTATATGGCGTAGGCCATGCCAACTGGACAACGGATGCAGTTGAAACTAATACTACATTTGACGATCCTGATTTGACAGTTACTGCTACAGATGCCGAAGATATTTTAGCAGAAAGAGTTGAATATATGATAACTAATGGTTTTAAAGGGGTGTCTTCTCACGATGTACTCGACACGCCTGGTGATTATTTTATTAATAATTTTTGGGATCAAGTCGATGTTGACCATTATGGACATATTGATGGTGCCTATCGTATCAAACCACTCTCGATAAATGATGGAGAAATTAATAATCTGAATCCGGACTCAACTATTTGTACATACTGCTGGACAGGGCAAACTTCTTCAATGGTTACTGCATATTTGAATGTTATTGGATATAATGCAGTTAGTTTAAAGTTTGGTGCCAACTCTATGATATATTCGGAACTTGAATCACACAAATTTGTCGCACCAACTGAAGATTATCCGGTAGTTAGTAAATAAGTAAGTGTTTACAAAACTCTTTAATAACATTTTAAAACAACACAATGAAAATATATAATGTAATCTTAACTTTAGTTGCACTGTTTTCACTTCAGGTTGTCTTTTCTCAAGGATGTGAAGACCCCGGTGAAGGTGATGGTATCAATTTTTTTGGGTTTATCCAACCACAATATGAATATCAACTTAATGAAGTGAATTCTAAGTACAACACCTATTTGGAAGATGATACAAGTGGATTCTTTTTCAATAGAGCTAGACTCGGTGTAATGGGTAATGTCCCTTATGATTTCTCCTACTATTTCATACTGGAATACGCACCTGCTGCAGGCTTCGGTATTTGTGATGCTTTTGTATCCTACAATCGTTTTAAACCCTATGCTAACGTTTCAATGGGACAGTTTAAAACGCCTTTTGGTGCAGAACAATTACAAGGATGTCATAAATTGTATACTATAGACCGTTCCATGGTTTCTTCTAATTTAGGAGCACCAATTCGTGATATGGGTATCATGGTATATGGTAACTCAGGTGATTTGTTTAGTAATGCCTCTTCTGAAGACGAAGAAGGCGAAACTTTTCTAAAACTTGGTTGGCAAGTAGCTTACCAAAATGGTTTAGGAAGAGATTTGATCAGTAGAGATGAAAGTTTGGCTAGCCTACCTGAACAATACAAACAGTTTGCCGGTAGATTTACAGCAAATGTGCTGGATATTTTGACTTTAGGGGCCAGTTTTAAATCTGTTAAAGCTACACCTACTACAGAAAATGCTGTAAATGAATTTGATAAAAGAACTCGTATGGGCTTTGAGGCCAAAGTTGAGTATATGAACTTTGTACTAATGGGCGAACTCTTATCTGGTAAAGATGAAGGTACTGTAGAAGTTGTCACCGGCGATGGTTGTGGAGCTACTACTTCATACGTTCCTGGTTCTGACGAAAAAGATGGTTATTATTTAACTGCCCTTTATAAAACACCTTGGAACATAGAACCTGTTATTAAGTATGAAACTTTTGACCCAAGCTTAAATACTGATGATGATATGGTATCTCGTACTACATTTGGAGTCAATTATTTCTTTAACGAATGGACTCGCTTGCAAGTGAATTACCAATATAACAACAAAGAAGTACCTTACGCATGGAACGAACCTTATCATGACATGCTTCAAGTACAATTACAAATAGTTATTAAATAATACCGAAATGGTATAGGATTTGTGTGAGTAGTTACGGATTTTAGAATACCTTGCTACTCACACATTTTTTAAACATAAAACAACAGACATGAACACAAAAAAATTCTTACTCAGTATAGTATCTCTTTTCTTTATAATGACTACTGCTGTAGCGCAAGAAGTCATGGAAGCACCTGCCGTAAAAGCAGAAATGATCTGTGCCAGTGATTTTGTCAAACTGCAAAAAGAAAATAAAAATCTTGTTGTAATTGATGCCGCGAAAGCTAAACTATATGACCAATCACATATTGAGGGCGCCATCAATTTACCTTATGCAAAATTCAATGTTAATGAACCTGTTTACGGTTTATTACAAAGTCCTGAAGCGGTTGCAAAAATATTAGGAGAAAACGGTATTTCTAACGAAGATGAAATCGTCGTTTATGACGAAGGCTCTCAAAAATATTCCACTCGTGTATATTGGGTATTAAAATATCTCGGGGCAGAAAATGTAAAATTGTTGCACAAAAACATGAGCACTTTCAGAAAAGCTCGTGTAAAATTAACTTCTGCAAAACCAAAAGTAACACCAAAAACATTCACTGTTAACCTAAATCCTGATATTTTTGCCGATACAGCTTTTGTTGAATCAATGATCGGAAACCCTGATGTTATAATCATCGATGCCCGTAAGCCTGAAGAATTCAACGGTACAGGAACCGGAAACAACGAATACAGTGAAGGCCATATTGAAGGTGCTGTTAATATACCTTATGAAAGCACTATAAAAGGGAATGACAAAGTATTTATCAGCCCTGAAGAGTTTAAAGCCTTAGCTCCTGATGTGGCTTTTTCACCGGAAAAAACTTACATCGTATATTGTAAAACCGGCGTAAAAGGAGCTACTATGTATGCTTACCTTCATAATGTGATGGGTTACCCTAACGTAAAAATGTATGAAGGTTCTTATCTACAATGGGCCGCTGACGGTAAACCTGTAGTAAAATAAGATATTTATAAATTATTTGAATTAATTATCAAACCTAACAGGTTTTAAAAACCTGTTAGGTTTTTTTACATTTTAGACTGAAATGCCAATGCATATAATTTTATATGTTTGATCATAGAGGCCAATCCATTGGCTCGTGTAGGAGATAAGTGTTCTTTTAATCCAATCTTATCTATAAAACCAATATCGGCACTTAAAATATCTTGCGCAGATTGGTTTGAAAAAACCCTTAACAATAAAGCGATGACACCTTTGGTTAAAATAGCATCACTATCCGCTTTAAATATAATTCTATCTCCATCTTGTGACGCATGTAGCCAAACCTGAGATTGGCATCCCGAAATTAAATTATCAGGTGTTTTATATGCCTCATCCAAAGGACTTAGATCTTTTCCCAAAGAAATTAAATACTCATAGCGCTCTGTCCAATCGTTGAAAAAAGCAAACTCATCTATTATTTCATTTTGAATATCTTGTATGTCCATCTAAAAACTTATTTAAAAAATCAAGCATTAAACTCCTCCTATTTAAACAGGGGACTCAATTAACCAATTAATATATTATTTTTGCAAAGATAAAAGAATTGATTCATGAGTAAACTTTTAATTCTGGGAACTGTAGCTTTTGATGCCATAGAAACCCCTTTTGGAAAAACAGATAAAATATTAGGTGGAGCAGCAACCTATATCAGTTTAGCTGCTTCCCATTTCGATGTAAATGCTGCCATTATTTCTGTGGTGGGAGGTGATTTCCCTAAAGAATTCTTAACTAAACTGGAAGCAAAAAAAATTGATACTTCGGGAATTGAAATTATCGAAGAGGGTAAAACATTCTTCTGGAGTGGAAAATACCATAACGATCTCAATGTAAGAGACACCTTAACAACTGACTTAAATGTCCTTGCTGATTTCAAACCAAAAATCCCGGCACATCTCACTAATCCTGACTTTTTGATGTTGGGAAATCTGCACCCATCAGTGCAAATGACTGCTATCAAACAAATACCCAAAAGACCAAAACTCGTAGCCCTCGACACTATGAACTTTTGGATGGATAACACCTGGGATGAATTGATGGAAGTACTAAAGAAAGTAGATGTCATAACGATAAACGACGAAGAGGCTCGTCAATTAAGTGGTGAATACTCATTATTAAAAGCCGCTGATAAGATTCATAAAATGGGACCTCGCTATGTAATTATTAAAAAAGGAGAACACGGTGCTTTACTCTTTGAAAATGGCAATGCTTTTTTTGCGCCGGCCTTACCACTTGAAGAAGTTTTTGATCCTACCGGTGCTGGCGACACCTTTGCCGGTGGTTTTATTGGTCACATGGCTTCTACCCATGATCTTTCCTTTGAAAACATGAAAAGAGCTATTATAGCCGGTTCCAATCTCGCTTCATTCTGTGTAGAAAAATTTGGCACAGAAAGAATGATGAATTTAACCAAAGATGATATACAAGAAAGACTACAAGAGTTTAAGGTACTCACCCAGTTTGATATTGAATTAACCTAATTACATTTATGTACTTTCAACTTTTAACTTTCAACTTTTAACTTTCAACTTCCCTATGAGCGATCCAATAAAACATGAATGTGGTATTGCAATGCTTAGGTTATTAAAACCGCTTAGTTTCTACAAAGAGAAATATGGCACGGCATTTTGGGGACTCAATAAACTCTATTTATTACTCGAAAAACAACATAACAGAGGGCAAGATGGTGCTGGAATAGCCAGTATCAAATTTGACACAAAACCTGGTACCCGTTACATTAGTCGTAAAAGATCCAATGAGGCACAGCCCATACAAGTTGTGTTTAATCATATCAATAAAAGGATTAGTGACATTCTTGAAGCACATCCCAATAAAAAAAATGATACCGATTGGCAAAAAGCCAATATGCCGTATATAGGTGAACTTTTTCTGGGCCATGTTCGCTATGGGACTTATGGTGGTAATAGTATTGAAAACGTACACCCATTTATCCGTCAGAGTAATTGGAAACACCGCAGCCTCATCATGGCCGGTAATTTCAATATGACCAACTCTAATCAACTTTTAAATGATCTGGTTCAAATAGGCCAACATCCTAAAGAAAATACGGATACGGTCACTATTATGGAGAAAATTGGGCATTTTCTTGATAAAGAAGTGGAACGTTTGTATCTAAAATTCAAAAAGCAGCATATTTCAAAACTAGAAGCTTCCGCATTGATCAGTAGAAATATTGATATTGTAAACATTTTACAACAATCTGCTAAAAAATGGGATGGCGGCTATACCATAGGCGGATTATTTGGCCATGGTGATGCTTTTGTTTTACGTGACCCCAATGGTATCAGACCTGCATTTTACTATCAAAACGATGAAGTGATCGCCATTGCTTCAGAAAAACCGGCTTTACAAACTGTATTTAATGTTACCGGCCAGAAAGTTAAAGAACTGGATAATGGGGCAGCCCTCATTATCAAAAAAGAAGGGGATATACATATCGAACAAGTTTTAGAAGCCAAGGAAAAAAAAGCATGCTCATTTGAGCGTATATATTTTTCCAGAGGAAACGATGCAGACATCTATCAGGAACGAAAGAAATTAGGAAAACTCCTATTTCCAAAAATTTTAGAAGTTATAGATCACGATTTGAAAAACACTGTTTTTTCTTATATCCCCAACACTGCTGAAACCGCTTTTTTTGGTATGCGAGAAGCTGCTGAAGACTATCTCAACAAACAAAAAACCAAAATTATCTTAGAGTCAAATGGCAACCTAACCTCCGAAAAAATACAAGACATACTTTCTCAAAAACCACGTGTGGAAAAAATAGCTGTCAAAGATGTTAAACTGCGCACTTTTATCACCAATGACAATAGCCGTGATGATCTTGTCGCACATGTCTATGACATTACCTACGGCATAGTCAAAAAAGAAGATAATTTAGTGATATTGGACGATAGTATAGTGAGAGGTACAACCCTAAAAAACAGCATCTTAAAAATTGTAAGCCGGTTAAATCCTAAAAAAATTGTCATAGTTTCTTCAGCACCTCAAATAAGATATCCGGACTGTTACGGAATTGATATGGCCAAACTGGGCGATTTTATTGCCTTTAGAGCTGCTGTCGCTTTGCTTAAAGAAACCGGTCAAGTGCAATTGTTGATGGACGTATATCAGGAATGTAAACTGGAATTACAAAAGCCTGATACTGAGATGCAAAACATCGTAACAAAAGTATATGAACCTTTTACAGATGAGCAAATTTCCAAAAAAATTGTAGACTTGCTCTCCGCTGATATAAAAAATACTCAAATCGAAATTCTCTATCAAAGCGTAAACAACTTACACTTAGCTATTCCCAAACACACAGGTGACTGGTACTTTACGGGTGATTACCCTACACCGGGAGGAAATAGAGTTGTAAATGAGGCTTTTATTAATTACTACGAAGGGAAAAATTTAAGGGCTTATTAGCTTACACTAACTTCAATAATGTTTTTTTTATAGGTAATTCTAATTTTTTTAATACTTTTGTAAACTTATTTACCTCTTTGTCAACCCAAATTAATAATTTAAAATCAATATTCGATGAATATTTCTGACAATGAAGAGGTTAGAAGTGATGTAAAAAGGCAAATTGAAGAAATTTTAAAAAAGCATCAAATAGTCCTTGACAAATCCCCCGAAAAAGAATCTCAGCCTGACTTACCGGTAATTGAAAATAACAACTCTGATATTTTTTCAAAAACCATTAAAGATAAAGAAATTCGCCTTGATCCTAACAAAACCATTATGTCAAAGACAGATACTCATGGTATTATCGAGTATGCTAATGAGTATTTCATTGAAATATCTGGTTACTCTGAATACGAACTAATGGGAAAACCGCATAACTTTATAAGACATCCGGATATGCCCGGGGTGATTTTTAAAGTAATGTGGGACAGACTCAAACATGGAGATAATATCTATGCACTAGTCAAAAATTTAGCTAAAGATGGCCGATATTATTGGGTATTGACTAATTTTGAAACAAAATATGACGAAAACAATAAAATTGTAGCCTACTACGCGAGAAGAAAAGCAGCACCAACTAATGCTATCTACCAAATTGAAAAAATCTATAAAACGCTACGTGCCATAGAAAAAAATCAAGGTTTAGAAGTTGCTGAAAAATATTTCTCGGGAATGCTTGAAGAAAAAAATCTCAGCTACGATGAGTTTATTATGCAAATTTTAAATGTCAATGAAACAAATATCGGTTATTATTTTAATGACGAAAAACAAGTAGAAAAAGAAACAAAGAAAAAAAGCATCATTAATCGTCTGTTTAAAAGATAATTCAGCATTTTCAACATTTTCCCCCTTTTTAATTTTAAAAGTATTTTTGTTATGAATGAATTTAATTTAAACCATTCTAAAGGGGAACAAATTATACTAGATCCCACCAAACTAAGCATGTCTAAAACCGACCCGCGCGGAATTATAGAATATGCAAATCAGGATTTTATGGATGTATGTGGCTATTCTGAAAGAGAATTGATGGGGAAACCACATAATATCGTTCGTCATCCCGATATGCCTAAAGTTGCCTTTAAATTAATGTGGGATCATCTAAAAACCGGTAAAACTTTTTATGCATTGGTAAAAAATCTTACCAAACAAGGTAATTACTACTGGGTTATCGCACAACTCACCACTAAGTTTGACGAAAACAACAATATTATATCTCATTTTGCTAAAAGAAAAGCTGCTCCAAAAGAAGCCATCGATAAAATTGAAAAAATATATCAATTACTAAAAGGAATTGAAGATGAAAAAGGGATGGAAGTCTCTTACAAGTATTTGATGGGGCTTTTAGAAGATAAAAATCAATCCTATCACGATTTTTTCTTTGAATTACTACAAAAGAAAAGATCTGATTTAGAAGATTTTTTTAACCCTCATATAAACGAAAATAATCTTGATAACTTTAATGATACTTTAAAACCCAAATTATCAAGTACACCTGAGCCTAGCATTCCATTAGATAAAGAAATAAAATTAAATCCAAAACGATTTATCATGTCAAAAACAGATGCCCGAGGAATCATAGAATATGCCAACGAGTATTTTATGGAAATTTCCGGTTATCAGGAGTATGAATTAATGGGACAACCTCACAATATCATCAGGCATCCCGATATGCCACAGGTGATATTCAAATTAATGTGGGAAAGATTAAAAAAAGGACAAAATATCTATGCCTTGGTTAAAAATTTGGCTAAAGACAAAAGATACTATTGGGTACTTACCAGCTTTAACACTAAGTACAATGAAAAGGGTGAAATTATTGCCTACTACGCTCGAAGAAAAGCTGCCCCCGAAAATGCGGTTTATCAAATTGAGAAATTATATAAAATTTTAAGGAAAATTGAAACAACCCAAAATATGGAAATTTCTGAGCGTTATCTTAAAGGCATGTTGGAAGAGAAAAAACTAACCTATGATCAATATATCATGCAAGTATTAGATATGTCTCAAAATGAAATTAATGCTTACTTCTCAGAAAATGACCAGCAAAAGAAAGTAGAGAAAAACAACATTATTCAAAAATTATTTAAAAATTAAAAAATAAAATATTAATATTATTTTTATACCATAAATTAGTAAAGGAAAAAATTATAACTTAAACCTTCAAAATATATGCGCCCTACACCAATAGACAAAGAAATAAAACTTGATCCAACCAAAGTAATCATGTCCAAAACTGATCCCAAAGGCATTATCGAATATGCCAATGAGTATTTTATGGAAATTTCCGGTTACGAAGAATTTGAATTGATGGGACAACCTCACAATATCATCAGGCATCCTGATATGCCTAAAGTTGTTTTTAAAGTAATGTGGGACAGGCTTCACCGTGGCGAAAACATCCATGCATTAGTGAAAAACCTCGCTAAAGACGGCAGATACTATTGGGTCTTAACCAATTTTGAAACAAAATATGACGATGATAATAATATAATTGCTCATTATGCGCGCAGAAAAGCTGCTCCCGGCAATGCCGTATATCAAATAGAAAAATTATATAACACACTCTTATCCATCGAAAAAAACCAAAATGAAGAAGTGGCTGAAAAATACTTCTACGGCATGTTGGAAGAAAAAAGAAAAAGTTATGATGAGTTTATTTTATCTGTCTTAGATATTTCATCACAGGATTTAAAGTTATATTTCCTTGATGATGATGAATTACAGAAAAAAACTACCAACATTAAGAATAAAAAAGGTGGCTTTTTTAAGAAACTTTTTTCTTAAATGCATCACAAATAATAATCATAACATCAAATTACATCCCCTGATATCAGAATGGTCAAACCTGCCCATAATCTCAAAAGCGCCTTCTTTTGTCTTTTTCCCCAAGTCTTGAGTTGCAATAAATGAGCAAGCGTGGATATTGGCCAGATCAATAATATTGATACCCCCAGTTTTTTCTTCTTTTTCATAAGTAAAAGGGTCTTCTACTTCACGAATCAAAATTTTCATCCAAGGTGGTGTTTGATAAACGCCTTCTCCCATGGAATATGCCTGACTTAACAACTCGGTCATTCCATATTCAGAATAGATTTTAGTTACCCCAAAACCTTTTTGAAGCTTTTCATGTAACTCTCTTTTTATCAACTCTTTACGCCTACCTTTCATGCCTCCGGTTTCCATGATAATGGTGTTTTTTAACTGCATCGGATAGGAATCGACCAAATCTAAAAGCGCATAAGATACCCCCATTAAAAGTACTTTCTTTTGTCCTTCCATTTCTTGTAACTCTTCGGCTAATTCATCATATTTCCCAAGATAGAATCCGCTTCGCTTATCTTGGGTTAATGCTATAAGTTTGTCAACCATATAGACCAACGAAGAATCTTGTTGCTCCAAATATGACGGTAATAAAGCTACCATAATATATTCGCCAGGATTACCAAAAAAATACTGAAAAGCATTGATAAAACTGCTTTCATAAAGAGATAAATCCTTCACAAAATGCCGGCTTCTTTCAATACCTGTCGTACCACTACTCAAAAATATTTGTTCGTATTCATGTTTTCCTGTTATGACCTCATGGGTTTTAAAAAAAGAAATGGGTAAAAACGGAATTTCTGCTATACTTTTTACATCTGTTGCATCAAGCTTAAGCATTCGTAAATAATCGCGGTAAACAAGGTTATTTTGCGCCTGAAAATGAAATATTTCAAGGGCTCTTTGTTCAAAATATCTTGCATTAATATTCCATATGTCTGTTAAAACCATTCTTGTGTTTTTTTCTTATCATTTGTAAATGTCAATAAATCTTCGGGCTGACAATCTATGGCTTTGCAAATAGCTTTTAAAGTAGAAAAACCTAAAGCTTTAGCTTTTCCAGATATAAGAATAGATAATTTAATAGATGTTTTTTTTAAATTTTTGAAAGTGTTTTGCATTTCATCATATTATTCTCAATCACTACAACAATATCAATAAAGATTGACATGGTCTTAATAGTTAATTGTTATTTACCATTTACCACAATCACAAACTCTCCTTTTGGTTTTTTTTGTGTAAAGTATTCAATCAAGTCTTGTAAACTGCCTCGCTGGGTTTCTTCATACAGTTTTGTTAACTCTCTTGAAACACTGGCTTCTCGGTCAAGGCCAAAATAATCAGCAAAATGTGTAAGGGTTTTTAATAATTTATGGGGTGATTCATAAAAAACCATAGTCCTTGTCTCCTCTTTTAGAGATTCCATTCGTGATTGGCGTCCTTTTTTTACAGGTAAAAAGCCCTCATAAACAAATCGATGATTAGGTAAGCCACTTAATAACAAAGCTGGGACAAAAGCCGTGGCTCCCGGCAAAATTTCAAAAACTATGTTTTGCTCAATACAGGCATTGATCAACAAATGTCCGGGGTCTGAAATACCGGGTGTACCGGCATCCGATATCAGGGCAATACGGTTTCCCGCTTCTAGTTCTTTCAGGATACCCTCGGTAATTTTATGCTCGTTGTGCATATGATAACTACGCATGGATGTCGATATATCATAATGCTTTAATAATTTCCCTGAAGTACGCGTATCTTCAACCAATATTATATCCACTTCATTTAACACATCCAAAGCTCGAAGAGTGATGTCTTTTAAATTACCGATGGGCGTAGGGACTATGTAAACTTGTGTTTCCAATTTTCAATTTATGTCACAAAAATACAATCTTGGTCTGTTTTTCTACTTAAAATGCGTAAAAAAATGTCTTAAAGCCAACAACTTCTTTCTAATTCATTAATTTTGCGACTTTAAAATCAAAGAAATGTATAGAACGCATACGAACGGAAGTTTAAGAATAGAAAATGTTTCCAATGAAGTTACCTTGTCTGGCTGGGTACAAAAGATCAGAGATAAAGGTTTTATGGTATGGGTTGATTTAAGAGACCGCTATGGGATTATCCAATTGATATTTGATGAAGAGCGCAGCACCAAAGAACTCATGGAAAAAGCCCGTTCACTAGGAAGGGAGTTTGTTATTCAAATTTCAGGTACAGTAGTGGAGCGGGAGTCCAAAAATCCAAATATGCCTACCGGTGATATTGAGGTTTTAGTGGATGAATTAAATATTCTGAATGCAGCCAAAATCCCTCCATTTACGATTGAAAAAGACACGGATGGCGGTGATGAATTGCGTATGCAATACCGTTACCTGGATATTCGTCGAAAGCCTGTTCGTAACAATATAATCTTCCGGCATCAGGTAAGTATGGAAGTAAGAAAATATCTGTCAGATCAAGGTTTTATCGATGTGGAAACGCCTTATCTAATCAAATCTACACCGGAAGGAGCCCGCGATTTTGTTGTACCCTCACGAATGAATAAAGGACAATTTTATGCCCTACCACAGTCTCCACAAACTTTTAAGCAATTGCTGATGGTAGGCGGCATGGATAAGTATTTTCAAATTGTCAAATGCTTTAGAGACGAAGACCTTCGTGCCGACCGCCAGCCAGAGTTTACACAGATAGACTGTGAAATGGCTTTTGTAGAGCAGGAAGACATTTTAAACACTTTTGAAGGCCTCGTCAAACATTTACTTCAAGAGATTAAAGGAGTCACGATTGATAAATTCCCTAGAATGAGCTATGAAGATGCCATGAAAAAATATGGTAATGACAAACCCGATATCCGCTTTGGGATGGAGTTTGGCGAGCTAAACGATCTCACTCAAAACAAAGGTTTCAATGTATTCGATGCTGCAGCGTTGGTGGTAGGAATAGCTGCACCGGGCTGTGCCGAATATACACGCAAACAGATTGATAAATTGACTGATTTTGTTAAGAAACCGCAAGTTGGTGCCAAAGGCTTGGTTTGGGTAAAATATAATGAAGCGGGTAATTTGAAATCCTCTGTAGACAAGTTTTACTCACAAGAAGACTTAAAAGAATGGGCAGTCAGATTAAAAGCTAAACCTGGAGATTTACTTTTAATCTTAGCGGGAGAAGCTAATGCCACACGTACCCATCTTAGTGCCCTACGTATGCATTTGGCAGCAGAAATAGGCTTACGCAAACCAGATGAGTTTGCCCCGCTTTGGATCACTGATTTCCCTTTATTGGAATGGGATGAAGAAACCAGACGTTTTCACGCGATGCACCATCCATTTACAGCGCCTAAACCCGAAGATAAACACCTTTTAGAAAAAGAACCTGGTAAAGTACGTGCCAATGCTTACGATATGGTCTTGAACGGAAATGAAATAGGTGGTGGTTCCATTCGAATTCACGATAAAGAAACACAGTCCAGAATGTTTGATCTTTTAGGCTTTAGTAAGGAAGAAGCACAGGCACAATTCGGATTTTTAATGAATGCTTTTGAATATGGAGCACCTCCACATGGAGGTATTGCTTTTGGCTTGGATAGATTGGTAGCTATTTTAGGTGGACAGGAAAGCATCCGAGATTTTATAGCCTTCCCCAAAAACAATGCCGGTAGAGATGTCATGATCGATGCACCGGCAACAATAGCTCAGGATCAATTGGACGAATTAAACTTAAAATTAAAATCTTAAACACTTTAAGTGAAATTTTTTAGAGATAATCTGAGGCTGTATTCCAAAAATATATTAAATTTGCCGTCCGTTCTTAAACTTTGAATAAAGTTCAACAATGCGAAAGTAGCTCAGGGGTAGAGCATCACCTTGCCAAGGTGAGGGTCGCGGGTTCAAATCCCGTCTTTCGCTCAATAAAGCGAAAGACTTTATGTAAATAAAGTAGTCGCGGGTTCTCCCGAAGCATCGGGACCGTCTTTCGCTCAATAAAGCGAAAGACTTTATGTAAATAAAGTAGTCGCGGGTTCTCCCGAAGCATCGAGACCGTCTTTCGCTCAAGTATAGTGGCTCGAGTGGTGGAATTGGTAGACACGTTGGACTTAAAATCCAATGGCCAGTTATGGCCGTGCGGGTTCAAGTCCCGCCTCGAGTACAAATAAACAAAATGCCTGAACGAAAGTTCGGGCATTTGTTGTTTTAACTGGGACAATAGAGCTTGCTCAATATTGGACCGGTTAAAACAACAAAGTAAATCCATGAAATGGAATAAGCATTTTGTTTTCAAAATGACGTAAAGGGACTCTCCGGAGGAAATTCCCGAACTTAATCAAATAGTTTTTAGTATAATTTCTGATTCTTTTTAAAGTTCTTATATATGAAAATTCCTTAAAAGTTTAATTGCTAAGTCAAATATTCCAATGCTTTTTCCTTTTTTGGCTTGTATGTCTTATGTCTAATATCTAAACTTTTAAGATATTCAATGTATTGCTTTTTCTGTTTTTTGTAGAATTTTTCTTTTGGGATTTTTATAATCCACTCAAAAAAATCATTGTTCCCAACAATTCTTGTTTTATGAGAATTAAGTAAATTACTTAAATAAACATCAAAAACCTTTTTATCTAATATATTATAACTTGATCTTAACCATTTATATACTTTGGAATTCGAATTATCAATAATTTCCTGTAGGAAAGAAACTTGTTCATTCGTGGTGAAAATATTTGAAACCTCTTTTAAATTGCTTTTAAAGGTTGAGAATGAACCATTGCTTTTACTTAATTCAGAATTCAAAAAATTAAAAATTGATTCACCATAAAACAATTCATCCTTTAGCAATTTAACAGATTTAATGTAATGGTTGTTGTAAACCCCTGTTCCTTTATTAAGTATTTCCAAGAACGATTTTCCAGCGGTTTTTTTGAGTCTTTTTAAATAAGAGATATAAGGTTCTCTTTTCTTAATTGCGAAAAGGTTTATAGTCCTTAAAATAACTCTGTCAATTTCTTCTCCACTTAGCCCTTTTTCTTTGTTGGTTTTTTCGACCATAAGCATTAAAGGCTTTGCGTAGGGTATGTTGGGCTTTTTAAATTCTTCATAATGAAGAATTAACGTTTCGGAAAAAGGATAGTCATAAACCAAATGTTTATCAACATCTTGATACAATATATCACAGATTTTAGCTGAAATTTTACTAGAATAATCTGTTTTAAGATAGTCATCAAAATACGTTGTTCGATAAGCTATTGATTTAAAGTTTTTAGTGTAAAAAATGAGGTTCTTGGTTAACTCAAAGAAAGATGTAAATATGTCTAATAATTCATCTTCATTAAAATCTACATCATATTGTAAATAAAAATGGGTGTTAATATTTTCTATAACTTCCTTGAATGTTGATGTTAACTCAATACTGGTTTGAGCATTCAGTAATGAATTAATCTTGTCAAAATATGATTGATAATCGGCATATACATTTTCTCCGATATCTTCAGTTTTGTAGAATTCCTCTAATTCATTAAAAAAATAGGACAAAAGATTCTCTTTGGCTACTTTATCAGTATTATTATTTGTGGCATAGATGAAGCATAAATTAGAATATTGATATTCTGACTTTTCTATCGCTCCATTTTTCAATTTTCTACAAATAGTTCTGTAAGTTGTTTTAGTAATTACATTTTGGGCTATATTATAATCCTCTAATGATCCTATATCGGTCATTTCTGGGGTGGACAATAATTTTTTGCTAAAATCATTTTTTACATCTTTAATCTTATCTTTATCAAAGGTTTGAAAGTAAAAATCAATCTTATCAACTTCCTTGTCAACTGTTGTGCCAGAACTGAAAATATTCTTTTTATAGTAGTTTATGTAAGACTTATAAAGGTCATCATTAACATGGTCAGAGAACCATTTGGTAGCTTTTGTAAGTTCCTCAAAGTCGAATTTATCAAACAACGTTTCTATCTTGGAGTCTTTAAAAAGGCTTTTTAGAAACGTAAACTCGTCCTTTTTCTTAATAAGCACGTTCTTAAATTCGTCTTGTTTTTCATCTAACACAAAATTCATGAGCAACTTCAAGACAGGTAGTGCTATAAAGGAATATTCTCTGTGTTTAAATGTTAAACTTGAAAAAACATCACCTATTTTTTTAATTAACTTATATTCATTTAAGGTGTTGTCCTCACTACCCAAATACTCAACTATACTACTGTAGTTCCCATTTCTGATAAAATCCTCTAGTTCGTCAGGAATATCTTTGTCTAAATCTATATTTAGAATAAATGGGTCTATATTATTACAATGAATTTCTTGAGTACTGAAAAAGAAATTTCTCTGAGTGTCATTTAGTTTTACATTTGACCTATCTACGCTATACAAGCCATCATTATCTGGTTCTAAATTGGTAATGACATTATTTATTTTGTTTAAAAGTTTCTTGTCATATAAAATTTCGTTATATAAAGTTTTCCATTCGTTTTTAATGATTAGGAGTTTAATAAAGAAATCAATGTTGCTTTGAACAAATTTCTCATTCACATAGTTTAATTTTGATTGCTCTTCAATTAGCTTTACTTCACTTTGATAGTTGTTTAAAAATTGAATTATTTTTCTCGGATTACTAGTAAATTCTTGACAAATAATTCTGATGCTAGAATTATTTAACCCTAATGAATAATTGTCATTTATTTTATCCGTAAACTCTAACAATTCATTTTTAGAAAACTCTTTTAGCCTAATAATCAAATGAAATATCTTTCTCAAGTATTCATCTGCATTATCGGTTTTTTTTGAG
>JANTFO010000007.1 GCA_024763365.1 Flavobacteriaceae bacterium | reverse complement strand
TGTATTTCGGACTTCAATTTATAATGGTTTTAAAATTTCCTCATAAAGCTTAAGCCATGCTTGGTTGTCAGGAAGGTCACTTAAAATACTATTATGAAACAGGCTGATAAAAGTACCGTTAACCTTTTTTACTTCATTTTTAATATTCAGCATATGTAAAAGTGCTTCTTTTGGGGTCAATTGCTGATGTTTATAGATTTCAGCATTAAAGGCATAAGGATAAACTTTAAGTGGTGTTTGTATTTCATAATCCAGATCATAAAAATAGAATGGTGTACAGGTTCCTGCCCTAAAACCGGCATGTGTATGGTAGCCCATGCTATACTCTTCTACAATGTCATTATCAATCAAATTCTGGTAAGTTTTTGGCAACTCCATTCGATTCATATGCTGGCGACTCTTGGTTAATGGGCGAATGACTACTTCTTCAAAACGATTTTTTTCTCGTTTTAGCTTTTTGATATTTTTCATAGTGTAGTAAGAAAAAAGCTGTCCAAATGCTGTGTAATCAATCACCGATTTGATTAATAATTTGTAACTTTTATTGGTATAAGAAACATTGGGATCAAAGGTGGTATATTCACTAAAAAGAAAGAAAAACTTAGTATCAACATTATATTTTTTACCTAATTGTAATAGCAGGTCAAAATTTTCATAGGGATCATCTCTAAACCTCAGAATTACAGCCATTCTTCGAATAAAACGTTTAAATTCCAAGTGAAACAGATCTCTAAAAGCACCCCCCATATTTCGTATAAATCCCTTATGCTTAAAAGCATAAGCTTCTTTGACGTCAATACTTGATATTTGTTGGAAAACTCTTACAGGAAACTCATAATCGGGAAACTTTTGTTTGAGCTTTTCCAGCAATCTATAAGCCCAAATATCTATTACCGGTTTTTCTAAAAATTTACCTTTATAAGCCAAACTCTGACTAGCAGAAAAACGTTCATGAACATCCGTAACATGGGGTTGATATTCTTCATATCTCGTAATTAGATAGAAGGACGCCGCAAAAATATCATACGGAATACTTGACTGCTCACCTAAAGGGAAAAAACATGGAATACCATCCCAATCTTGAATTTCTCCCTGCTGATTACCAATACCCTGTTCAAATAATAATGCATGATTCCTGATAAAAAATTCTTTACCCAGAGGTGCTTTACTGTAAGTTATTTTTGGCCCACTATGGGCAACAAATTCATCCACTTTTGTCGTAAAAGAAATAGGAATCTTCAGCATCCTGACAAATATTTGTTTAAAAATATAAGTAAGACGTGGGGTTACTTTGTGTGTATAGACTAAAAGCATGGGATAAAAATACGAAAGCTAAATGACAAATGACAAAAGACAAATGACAAAAAGTAGGCAGTCGTCGGTTGGCAGTCTCCATGCACTTGATAATAAATCCAATAACTATTTAAAATTTCAAAAAAACAAATGTCAAAACCCAATCACTTAATACCTACTAGGGAACCACATAGAACCCACTTAGAACCTACCTAGAACCTACTTAATCCCCCGAACTTTCATTTCACAATTCTAAATGCTAACTTCTAAATTAAAGAATCCCTTCATCCGCAAAGCTAAAATAGGAATGGGCTGTGATAATTAAATGATCTAAAATTTTTATATCCATTATTTTACCGGCCTCTACAATTTTTTGAGTCAGATTTTTATCCGTATTACTGGCCGCTAATTTGCCCGATGGATGATTATGAAATAATAGCAGGCCCGTTGCAGATAATTCTAAAGCTCTCTTAAAAATAATACGTGTATCAACTAATGTTCCGGTAAAACCTCCTTTACTTAATTGTTCTTTTTGTAAGATTTTGTTAGAATTATTCAAATAAACTATCCAAAATTCTTCATGATTCAAATCCCCAATAACAGGTTGCATAATCTCGTAAGCATCTCTACTCCCTGTAATTTTCTGATTTTTAGATGCTTCTTCCAATCGTCTCCTCCTTCCTATTTCCATAGCTGCAACTATACTTATAGCCTTTGCCTCTCCTATTCCTCTATGCTTTTTAAGTTGGTCAATACTCATTCTACCCAAAGCCTGTAGGTTATGATCAATATTGCTTAAAACTTCTTTAGATAGGTCTACCGCAGATTTATCTCTGGTCCCTGAACCAATCAATATGGCAATTAATTCAGCATTAGATAGTGCAGCAGCACCTTTTATAAGCATTTTTTCACGCGGACGATCATCAAAAGCCCAATTCTTTATAGATTCGTACTTTTTATTTTTCATGAGGCTATAAAATGATTGATTTTTTTCAAAAATACATGAATTTACAAATATTAACTAATTTTGTAGTCTTAAATTCATCTTATTATGAATATTATCATTGCCGGCGCAGGGGATGTTGGTTTTCACTTAGCAAAGCTGCTATCATTCGAATCGCAAAATATTTATATCATAGACACCAGTGGTGACAGGTTGGATTATATCAATAATCACATAGATGTTATTACTATAAAAGGAGATGCTACAGCAACATCAACACTTAAAAAATCAAAGATTGATGAAACAGATCTGTTATTAGC
Organism: Flavobacteriaceae bacterium; assembly: GCA_024763365.1. Classification (GTDB taxonomy): domain Bacteria; phylum Bacteroidota; class Bacteroidia; order Flavobacteriales; family Flavobacteriaceae; genus DQTL01. Next base: position 42,567 of record JANTFO010000007.1, on the reverse strand, counting down.
AGTAACAGAATCTCAAAACACCAATTTTACAGTTGCTGCAATAGGAAAAAAATTGGGTGCCAAAAAAACCATCGCTAGAATTAGTAATCCTGAATTTCTTCACAATAGTGAAATAGATTTTAAAGAACTGGGTATTGATTTTATGATATCTCCCGAAGAATTGGCTGCAGATGAGATCAATGTTTTATTACACCAATCCGTGTTTAATGATAGTATAGAATTCGAAAACGGCTCTTTATTAATATTAGGTGGTCGTTTGAGTAATCGCTCCCCATTAATTAACCACACCGTTAAAGAAGCCAAAGAAAAATTCAATGACATTAATTTTATTATAGTGGCTATTCAACGAGAATATGGTAATGAGATTATTATACCTCGTGGTGACTCTGTATTTAATGCAGATGACCAGATATATTTATCTGTTCGTAAAGAAGATATTGAGGGTCTGTACGAATTGTTGGGACAAGAAAAATTTAAAGTAAAAGACGTGATGATCCTGGGAGGTAGTACGATAGGGCAAAAAGCAGCTGACAGGTTATGTAAAGAACGCTTTAACATCAAAATCATCGAAAACGATAAATCAAAGTGTTACAAAATGTCAGAGAACTTATCTGATGCGCTCATCATCAATGGTGATGGACGAAATGTAGAACTTTTAGAAGAAGAGAATATTGCCGATATGGATGCTTTTGTTGCCGTTACCGGAAACTCTGAAACCAATATTATGTCTTGTTTAGTGGCGAAATCAAAAGGTGTTAAAAAAACTATTGCACTTGTTGAAAATATTGATTATATCAACATTTCTCAGACCATAGGCATTGACACTTTAATCAATAAAAAACTCTTAGCGGCCAGTAGTATTTTCAAACACGTAAGGAAAGGAGAAGTATTGGCTATTGCTAATATCCATAAAATTGATGCCGATGTATTAGAATTTGAAGTCAAAGAAAATACCAAAATAACAAAAAGAGCTATTAAAGATATACACTTTCCAAAAACTGCTGTACTTAGTGGTGTGCTTAGAAATGGTGAAGTGATGATGCCCTATGGAGATTTCAAACTACAAGCCGGGGATAAAGCCATTGTTTTCGTATTATCGGAATATATACATATAGTTGAAGATTTATTCAATTAATTTCTAACTATAATGAAACACATTAATTATAGAATAATCATCAATATTTTGGGTGTTACAGCCATTATGAATGGTTTATTTATGTTGTTAACCTGCCCTATTGGTCTATATTACAATGAAACTGCAGTAAATGGCATTTTGTTCTCTTCCCTTATAAGCATAACTTTAGGCCTGTCATTTTACTTATCAACACGCCATGCTCCAAAACATCTTTATAAAAAGGAAGGGTATATGATCGTCACTTTTGGTTGGTTGATGCTCACATTAACCGGAAGCTTGCCTTATTTATTATCTGGTGCTATTCCTAATTATGTCGATGCAATCTTTGAAGCCATTTCCGGTTATTCCACCACGGGTGCATCCATCTTAACAGATATAGAATCTTTACCTAAAAGCATTTTATTTTGGCGTAGCTCAACCCATTGGATAGGCGGTATGGGTATTATCGTTTTGACGGTGGCTATACTCCCTTTACTGGGTATAGGAGGCATGCAGTTGTTTATGGCAGAAGCCCCGGGACCGTCAGCAGATAAAATGCACCCTCGCATTACAGAAACTGCAAAAAGGTTGTGGTTAATATATTTTTCGTTTACCATATTAGAAACTGTCTTATTAAAATTTGCCGGAATGGGTTGGTATGATGCTATTAACCATGCTATGTCTACGATGAGTACCGGAGGCTTCTCAACTAAGAACGCAAGTATGGTTTATTGGAATGGGATGCCTATGGTGCAGTACATTGTAATCATCTTTATGTTTATTGCAGGGACAAACTTCGTTTTGAGCTATTTTGCATTGAATGCACGCTTAAAAAAAGTATTTCAAAATGAGGAATTTAAATATTATATGTTGATTGTATGGTTATTTACAATTTTACTTTTCATTACGGTTTATTTCAATCAGGATCCAAATTTAAAGAGTACTGTAGACCATCCCATGATCTGGGGGCGAGAAGAAAGTGTTTTTAGGCACGTCATGTTTCAGGTATTGACAGTAGTTACAACCACAGGATTTATAAGCGCCGATTATACTATGTGGCATGGCTTTGCCACCATATTGATGTTTTCCTTGTTTTTTGTAGGGGGATCTGCTGGTTCTACTGCCGGTGGAGTGAAAGTCGTTAGGCATGTGGTAATGATTAAAAATGCACTTTTAGAGTTTAAAAAGATTCTCCACCCCAATGCCATTATTCCGGTACGTTATGACAAAGTGAGAGTTCCCGGGAAGATCGTGTATAATATCCTATCCTTTTTTGTATTGTATATGGGTATCTTTATTACCAGTTCGATATTTTTTAGTTTTATGGGGCTTGATTTTATGACTGCCTTAGGTGCAGCAGCTTCTACTTTGGGTAATATTGGTCCGGCTTTTGGAAAACTAGGACCTGTTGACAATTATGCATGGTTACCTGATATTGCTAAAATTTTCGCCTCTTTTTTGATGTTAATCGGTAGGCTAGAATTATTTACTGTCTTAGTACTATTCACCCCATTCTTTTGGAGAAAAAATTAATAAATGATGGAAAATCAACAATTAAATAAGGACTTGATTCTCAGAGAAAATCTTGCAATGCAACGTACGACTTTGTCTAACCAAACTACTTTTCTGGCCTATCTACGGACTTCTATGTATTTTTTGATTGCCTCCTTTTCTTTAAGTAAATTTTGGGATTCAAAAAGCAGCTTTTATTGGCAACATATATTTATAGTGATATCCGCTGTAATTTTTGTATGGGGTATTATTAATTTCTTTTATCACAAAAGAAGGATCAACAAGTGTAAAAAAAATGTAGGTAAATTTAAAGGTAAGATTTATTAGTTTTAATTTCTCTCGGGTAAGCCTTCAAAAAACTCCCAAATCACTTCACAAGCATTGATATCTCTGTTGGTCATACCTATTTTTTTCTTTTTCATATATTGCTTTCCTCCGGGCCAGGTATGTCCGCCTCCTTTTATCTTGTAAAGCACTAATGCTGCATTTTCTAGACAATCAGTATATGTTTTGACAGTTATGGTAGAGCCATCAAAAGCATTGTAATCAGGCAGGTCTTGAGATGTATGGGCATCACTATTACATAATTTGCCTTGCCAATAAGCCGCATAATCATCCGTGGAGACTATTTCTCCACGTTCTTTTTTAAAGACCTTTACTTGACCTCCTGTATAAGGTATCAAAGGATCTCCGGTACCGTTCATGATCATCACGCCAACAGGATGCTCCGGCGCACATCTATCAAAATAATCAACTGATATAGTGGCTGTTAAAATAGCACCGCCTCTAAAAATATCTGACCTGTCACAGAGTAATCTGGAAGTCATAAATCCACCATTTGACATGCCGGTTGTAAATATCCTTTTTGAATCAATATTGTATTCATTCCTAACCTTAGCTACTATATTTGATATAAAACCTACATCATCCACATGCTCCATCCCTTTTTTAAGATTGGCCAACCTGCCATCGTTCCAGATACGTTTTACCGCATTAGGATACACGACAATAAATCCTTTTTCATCAGCCAATTCATTAAACCGTGCTTTTGTCAACTTGATGGCTCCCTTTGCCGTTCCGCCACCACCATGAATATCAAAAAGTAAAGGAGTAGGTTTTGACCTGTCATAATTGGCAGGCACATAGATCAAATAACTTCTTTTGATGTTCTGGTAATAAAAAGTAACTTTTCTAAGTTTGCCTTTATCAGCTTCATTTTGCGTATAAAAACCAACTAAAAGAAAGTAAAACAGCGAGATCGAAGTTAAAAAGGTGATATTAAATTTATTCATACGGATACTTTTTCAATATTTTTAACAAATTTAATCTTAAAATCATTTAAAATCCTTAATATTTTAATAAAAAAACGGGAACTCTACATTTTAAAAAAATATTTGCAATCTTACTAAATGAGCTAACAATTTGTTATTATCTGATTTTTTATTATAGTCAGTTATGATATAATTATACATCAACTTAGTATTTGGGTTTAAATACCAATTTAGGCCAAAAGTTAAGTTCTTAACACTATCTTCATAACCTCTGTTAATGACATCGGAATAATCCATCACAGAATAACGTGCCAATAACGCTATAGCTCCCCAATTACTATCTTTCAAACAGAAATTATTAAAAGGTTTTATTTTGCCGAAAGCTGCTTTTTTAAAACTCCTGTGTTCACCGGTTATAAAATAGGAAGCCAAAGCATAGTAACTATTTATGTTATAATTTTCTGTCTGTGTATTATACCTGGCTTTCTCAAATTCCCCTTGAACTGAAAGCGGCCCCGCTATGCCTGCCAATTCCAAGCCCACGTCTGATTGGTTTTTCAAATCATTAAAAATATATCCCGATTCAATAACTTCTCCACCCTCCTCAATTTCATAAGGCACTCCTACATTTACTTTTTGTCCCATATGATTTTCGGGCCTAAACTTCAGGGGATAATCAGCCGGATCTTTTGAGTATTTATGATTTTCATAATTTATACCCAGATGAACCAATTGATGTTTTGCTTTATTTTCAGCTACTATACCTGTGAGCCTTGTGGTAAAATGCCCACCCTCGTCTAAGGCTGTCAGTTTAAATCCATTAGTTTGGTCGGCATTAAAAGTATAAGAGGTTTGTAATGTCATCTTGCCTTTTAATAAATAAAAATTTTGATAGCCTATTCCGGTGTCCCATCTAAAATTTTGAGTAGCAGTAAGCATTGCCCTTTCTAAAAAAGGGATGTATTTACTACTGGTGTACATATCCAAACCTGTAGCTTGGGCTAAACTACCTATGTTCAAATCGCCACCCACAATAGGAAGTTTTGTAAATTGAATATAAAGATCACGGTATCTCACATCACTTCCTTTAAAATCAAACTGCATTTTATACTTTACATTCTTGTATAAATTTCCTCCTACCTCTAAAAACACTCTCCTAAATTCTTGTCCACTAAAATAATAATCAGAATAGGTGTCGGTATCTTCGTCATATTCACCCTTTGCCTGTGATAAAAATTCTAAATCATATTGTATTCTACCTCCAAACTTTAAAGTAGGTTTAAATAATTGATATTCTTGAGTTTGCTGAGAAAATAACAATTCTGCACATAATGCTAAAAAGAAAGTCAGAGAACTTAAATATCTCATGTATATAAGGTTTAGGTTATAAACTGTTGAACAAAGATATATATTTCAATATAGATGATATGCCGTTTAATTTACAACAATTTATATCATTGATTATCAATTTATTTACATTTATAAAACTAATTTTTTAAATACTTGTAATTTTTTTGGCACAATCATTGAAAACTACACAATAAGCGGAAGCCGAAAAGCTGACAGAGTAGGTAAGCCTGCCACTAGCAGGTATAATTTAAAACCACAAATTATGAAACGAGGCATTTTATTTTTAAGTATGCTTATGATGGCCTCACTAATGGGCGCCATGGAAAGTAATGAAAAGACTACAAACGGGGCTGAGTTCTATCCTGATCTAAGTTCTTACAGTGTAGATTTTATGGAAAGAGGAATACACTTTTATGTATTCTTAGACGGCACTTTCGATTTTACTTCTTCTCAAACTGCTGAAGTAGATTACTTATACAAAAGTGGCCGAAGAGGTACTCATACTGCTCCGCGTGGTATCAGAATAGAAAGAGATTTCAATGGGAGGATCTTTAGAGTAGGAAATGTTTTTATAAATTATACCTATCACAATAAAGTAAAGCGAATTGGGACTGTATTTATCAAATATTCTCATAGACAAATGAAAAGAATAGGTAACCTACAAATTGTATACAACCGTTATGGGGTAAACTTTATAGGAAGTGTAAAAGGTAGACCTCATTACTATAACCCTTATGTAAGTTACCAATGGACAGATTACAACAGCTTTTACTTTGGAGATATATGGGAATACGGATACTACGATCCTTTCTTCTATGGGCACAGGTTTAATAGCGATTTTGAAAGATTTGATGAGGACGACAATTTTTACTACTACAAAAACAAACGAGCCGATAATAGTAAAGGGAAAGTAATCAAAAGAAAGAAAGCGTCTAAAAGTAAAAAGAATGAGATTCGCAAAAAAGTGAATACATCCAAAAGAAAGCTGGCACAATCTAATTTCTAAAAATAGATAAAGCCATCAATTCAATCCCGCTTGGCCCTGAAATTACTTCGGGGCTGAGCGGTTTTTTATTTAACAAACTTCTTCTTGAAATCTTCCCACACCCGTATGCTTTCAGGTGCTAAATTGAGTTTTACACTAACAAAGAGGTAAGCAATGGCTAGCAAAATACTTTTAAGTCCTATATTAATAATGGGATGAAATGGAAAATCCCAAAAATAAAAAGCCACAAAAAACAAAGCTAATATTCCTAAAATCTTTTTTGTCTTTGGGGTAAACGGCAAAATCCCAAATTTATCTTTGACATACCACAATTTTATGGTGTTAAATACCAAGACTACGATCAAGGTAGACAAAGCAGCACCATTGATCCCTATGAGATCGATCAACCAAATATTTAAAAACACTACACTCAGCGCCATCAAGACTGCATAGGGCAGTAAAATCTTATAGTACTTCGAATTGGAGATAATCGCACCATTATTACCTAAAAACATGTGATACAATTTCGCAACAGAAATCATCAAAACAACCCACAAACCACCTGAGTAAACTTCAGGTATAATCTTATACAACTCCCTAACATTTACATTGATCATAAGAAATACAAAACCTGATATAAGTAACAGATTGATATGGCTTTTTTTGTAGAGCGAAGCCACTTCCTTGTCATTATGCTCATTTAGCGCTTTAGCCGTAATTGGTTGAATAATTTGAGACATCGCACGACCCGGTGTTTCAATAACCGAACCTATATAAACAGCTACCGCATAATAAGCAGTTTGGGCAATGGCTTCTTTTTGGGGGATCATAAATTTATCAATATCCAATAAGATACTACTTGCCGATCCGGCTAAAATGATGTAAAAAGCATATTGTAAGATTTCCTTAATATTTTCCGGCAATACAAAACTCAACTTTGGTTTTCTCAATGAAAAAGCATAGTTCATCATTACGAGCATACGCAATAAATAAGCAAAAGTCAGTGCATAAATAAAACTTTCAGCATTTAAAAACCCAACGTAAACTAAAAACAACAAGATCATTGCCGCTACTCTAGAAAATAATTCCTTGACCATATTTCCAAAAACCGACTGTAACTGCACTTTAGACCAAGCATAAAAAATTTCAAAATACGCAGTTAAAATGGCGATGATATAAATGATATAGACATAATCTTTAACAATGGCATTCTCAAGGGATAAAAAAGTACTGATCTTTTCATAAAAAATACCTCCCAAAAATCCAATGGGCAAGGCGATGAAAAGTGGTAAAAACAACATGGCTGATAAAAATCGATCTTTGTCGACTTCTTGGCTATACGACGAATAAAATTTAACGATAGCATATTGCACTCCAAAAGCCGTTAAAGGCATGATGAGGTTAGCTGTTGAAAGTAAAAAAGTAACTAAACCATAGTACTCATCTTTCAAAAAATAGGTATATAAAAACAGAGCATTCACCCCACCTATAGCAAAAGCAATATAGATAATCAAGGTGTTGCGAAATGACTGCTTAAATACAATGCCCATGGAGAAGTTAAAAATAAAAGGTTAAAAGTTAAAAGTAGGGATTTTCATAATTGATTTATCAATTTATTTGTCTCTCATAAATATTTATCCATTGGTCTACTGTAATCTTTGAACAAAGCTCTCCTATAAGTTGTAAAGGAAGCTCTTTTTTGGGATTAAAACGAATACAACTTTTACCCATATTCAATTTGGTTTTGATGTACTTGGGATATTCATCTGTAAACCAATTCAATAACTTATCATCTGAATAAATACCCATATGATACAGAGCAATATGATTTTTTTGCGAAGCAATACTGATGAATGGTAAAGGCAATTCCGGGCTTACATGATAACCGGCAGGATATAGGCTATGTGGCACTACCCAACCTATCATTCCGTAAGTGATGGTTTCTTCAAAACCATCCGGGATATTATCATTGATCGCGGTTCGTAGTTCTTGTATAATCACTTTTCTATCCTCCGGTAAACTTTGGATATATTCTTCCGATGTTTTCATTTAGAAATGAATTAAGTTAATAGTTTTAAAATTTCATCGTGAATCTTTTGCCCAACTTCATGGCCATACAGATCTTGATCAAAATCTAACTTATTTGACAGATAATGATCGAATGCATGTAATATTTTTGTCTTATCAGAACCTACTATTTTTGCAAAACCGTGTTCTACCAATTCTACCCATTCCGTTTCATCACGTGTGACTATCACAGGTTTACTATTAAAAAAGGCTTCTTTTTGCAGACCGCCACTATCAGTAATGACCATTTTACAATTTTTAAGTAGCATCAACATATCAAAATAGCCTACCGGTTCTATCAAGCGAACATTTGTATTGATACTATAATTGGCTAAAGCTTTTTTGGTTCGAGGATGCAAGGGTAAGATCACAGGCATTTTATCTTGAATGGAATCCAGTGCCGAGAAAATAGCTTTTAACTTTTCAGGATTGTCTGTATTTTCCTGCCGGTGGATTGTAACCAAAACAAATTGATTTTCAGGTAGTTTCAATTCCTGATAAACCTTGGCGTTTTGTTCAGCATACTCAGAATAAAACCTAACGGCATTCTTCATGATATCTCCGGTTTTGATTACACGAGTGGTAAAATGATCAAAGCCTTCCATTTTTAAATTTTTTAAAGCCTTATCCGTAGGACATAAAAGTAAATCTGATATCCGATCAGTTAATATACGGTTGATCTCCTCGGGCATATTCATATTGAATGAACGCAAACCAGCTTCTACATGGGCTAATGGAATACCCAACTTACTAGCTGCCAAAGCTCCTGCCAAAGTAGAATTGGTATCTCCGTAAACTACTACTGCTTGTGGTTTTTCTTTGAGCAATACTTCTTCGATCTTTTCCAGCATTTGCCCGGTCATGGCTCCATGGCTCAAGCCATTGATATCTAAAAAATAATCCGGTTTGGGGATTTGCATTTCCTCAAAAAATACTGCACTCATTTGCGTGTCATAATGTTGACCTGTATGGACGATCACTTCCTGTATTTGGTTGTGCAACCTGATAATCCTGCTCAATACCGCCGCTTTAACAAACTGCGGCCGGGCGCCCAATACACTGACAATTTTAGGTTTCAAATCTTTACTGTTTTGGACAAAGGTCGGGAAAAAAACATAAAAAACCCTTCCTAAAAAACTAGGAAGGGTTTACTAAACTTAATTATTAGGAAAAATTAATCTTCTTTCACTTCTTCAAAGTCCACATCTTCTACATTATCACCTTCGCCACCTTTAGCATCTTGTGTGTCACTTTGTGTGCCACCTCCGGCTTGTGCTTCCTGAGCTGCTTTTTGCATTTCGGGTGCAGCAGCTTCCCAGGCTTTATTGATTTTTTCCATGGCAGCATCAATAGCCGCTAGATCTTTGGCCTGGTGGGCAGCTTTCAATTCGGTTAAAGCATCTTCGATAGGTTTTTTAACCCCATCAGATAATTTATCTCCGTTATCTTTCAATTGTTTTTCGGTTTGGAAAATCATACCGTCTGCCATATTCACTTTTTCGGCTTCTTCTTTGGCTTTTTTGTCTGCTTCAGCATTGGCTTCGGCATCGGCTTTCATTTTTTTGATCTCATCTTCGGACAATCCGGAAGAAGCTTCGATACGAATATCTTGCGACTTATTGGTTTGTTTATCCAAAGCTGTCACATGGATGATTCCGTTGGCATCAATGTCAAAGGTTACTTCAATTTGAGGTACGCCTCTCGGTGCAGGTGGAATACCATCTAGATGGAAACGCCCTATCGTCTTATTGTCTTTTGCCATGGCACGCTCCCCTTGTAACACATGGATCTCAACCGAAGGTTGGTTGTCAACAGCTGTTGAGAAAACCTGTGATTTCTTAGTTGGAATCGTAGTATTGGCTTCGATCAATTTGGTAAATACATTACCCATAGTTTCAATACCGAGAGAAAGCGGCGTAACATCTAATAACAATACATCTTTTACATCACCGGTCAAAACACCACCCTGAATAGCAGCACCAATGGCAACTACTTCGTCCGGATTAACCCCTTTATGTGGTTTTTTTCCAAAGAACTTCTCAACTTCCTCCTGAACTTTTGGGATACGTGTAGAACCCCCAACCAAGATCACTTCATCAATATCACCTGTTGATAGACCGGCATCTTTTAAAGCGGCTTTAACAGGTTCCATAGAACGCTTAAATAAGCTGTCGGCCATTTGTTCAAATTTAGCACGTGTCAATTTACGGACTAAGTGTTTTGGTCCGCTGGCAGTAGCTGTAATATAAGGTAGATTGATTTCCGTTTGTGTGCTGGATGACAATTCTATTTTTGCTTTTTCGGCCGCTTCTTTTAATCTTTGTAAAGCCATAGGGTCTTTACGTAGATCCATATTTTCCTCTGATTTAAATTCTTCAGCCAGCCAATCAATGATCACCTGGTCAAAGTCATCACCACCTAAGTGTGTGTCACCATTAGTAGACAATACTTCAAAAACACCATCGCCTAATTCCAACACAGAAATATCAAATGTACCTCCACCTAAATCATAAACGGCTATTTTTTGGTCGGTAGATTTTTTATCTAAACCATAAGCCAAAGCTGCAGCGGTAGGCTCGTTGATGATACGGGCTACTTTTAATCCGGCAATCTCACCGGCTTCTTTGGTAGCCTGACGCTGTGAGTCATTAAAATAAGCGGGTACGGTAATAACCGCTTCTGAAACTGTTTGGCCTAAGTATTCTTCCGCCGTTTTTTTCATTTTTTGTAACACCATTGCTGAAATTTCTTGTGGTGTATACATTCTACCATCAATATCTACTCGTGGAGTATCATTGTCTCCCTTAACTACATCAAATGGCACACGTTCAGCTTCCATCTTAGATTCAGAGTATTTATTACCCATAAATCTCTTGATGGAATATATTGTATTTTTTGGATTGGTCACTGCCTGACGCTTGGCAGCATCCCCAATTTTACGCTCTCCACCTTCAACAAAGGCCACAATAGAGGGCGTAGTTCTTTTTCCTTCAGAGTTAGGAATTACAACTGGCTCATTACCTTCCATTACTGCAACGCAAGAGTTGGTTGTTCCTAAATCGATTCCAATTATTTTGCTCATATTAATTATTATTTATAAGTTTTTTCAAATGATTTACACGATCTTTTTTTCAATGATTATGCCATGTAATTTCAAATGACATAGTGGCAGAAACATGACAGCTTAGATTTAGTTTTAAACAACATTGAACCACTTCTGGTTGATAAGTAGTATTATTATTGATATAAATGACATCTATTTTTACTATATTTGGCTTTTAAATAAATTTTTAACTCAAAAAAAAGAAATCTCATGAGTAAATTCGATGAAAAAATGGAGCAGTATTCTGCTGAATTTAAAAAATTAGGTATTAAGTTTGATGCCGGGTTATTTGAAAAAGTAACCAAAGGCTTAGGCCCTTCTATCTACAAAACAGATGCTGAAAAAGTTTCTTGTTCTCAAGCAAGTGAAATGGAAACCGTTAAGAAAAATTTCTTGATGAAAAAATTAGGCATGGCAGACGGTCCTAAATTAGACGCTGCATTAGAAGCCGTTTGTGAAAAATTAGGAAAATCAAACCGAAACAAATACAGAGCTATGTTCTACTATTTGTTAGTGAAAGAATTAGGTGCTGAAAGCAAGTACTAAGCGCTTCTTAATTAAAAAATTAACCACTCGGATTCTTTTCGGGTGGTTTTTTATTTTCAGGCGGCTAATCCCAGTGTACTAAACATACCCCATATAAATAATACTGCTATTATTAAAGCAATAGTAAGCCAAAATTCAAACTTCAACCACCATTTTACAGTATGTTCTTCTCTTTCATAAACGAGATTTTTGAGTCTTTCCATACTCAAAGGTTTTGCCATCAAACTACCTGTATAAAGTAATACTGAACTAATTATAAATAAAACTAAGGCGAAATGTAAAAAATTCATCTCTACGAAACTCCTAAAAAAACTTATGGAGGAAAAGTCAATTATGTTTTCATTATTAAGATATTCTCCTATCAATCTCAGTAATCCCAATCCGAATCCTGTCCATAATGCCAACAAAGCCCCCCTTCCATTCAATCTTTTGACAAATAGACCTAATAGAAAAACGGCAGCAATAGGTGGTGAAATATAGGCCTGAATACTTTGCAGATATTTATAAACCCCACCATCTTCCATCATAGACCTCATGAAAGGAATCCAAATCAAGCTTAAAATTACTAGTACAACTGTGGCTATTTGTCCAACAAAAATAAGCTGCTTCTGACTTGTATTAGGTTTCAATCTTTGGTAAAAATCAATGGTAAATAAGGTAGAACTTGAATTGAAAACAGAGGACAAACTAGACATCAAAGCAGCTAACAAGCCCGCAAGAATAAGACCCTTCAGTCCATTTGGTAAAATTTGTGATATCAAAGCGGGTAGTGCTTTATCGGCATCATTCATACTACTCAACATACCTTGTTGATGTAAGGCAAATGCTATTACCCCCGGTATAATAAAAATAAATAGTGGTAATAGTTTTAAAAAACCGGCAAACAAGGCACCTCGTTGTGCTTGTTCAATATTTCTGGCAGAAAGCACTCTTTGCACTATAAATTGATCGGTACACCAATACCAAATTCCAAGAATAGGTGCCCCAAAAAGGATCCCGGTCCAGGGATATTGGGAGTCTGTATATGGGCGCCATAAATTTAAATAAGAAATGCCTTCAGCGGTAGTTTTTCGGGTTGCCTGTAAAGTATCCATCATTTCATCCCAACCACCTATAGCTTTAATACCAAAATAGGTCACTGCAATAGAGCCAATGATTAAAATAAACATCTGTAACATATCTGTATAGATCACGGCACGCAATCCCCCCAAAACTGTATAAACACCTGTTGCCAATACGACTACAATGGCTCCTGTCCAAAAAGGAACACCCAAGACTTCAAAAACTAATGCACCCGCAAAGATGGTTATAGATATTTTAGTAAGCACATAGGCCAAAATTGAAACTACGGACAAATAGGTTCGCGCGCCTTTAGAATACCGTCGTTCTAAAAATTCGGGCATAGTAAAGACACCACTTTTAATGTAAAAAGGCACAAATACCCAAGCTAATATGATAAGAATTAAGGATGCTAACAATTCAAATTGGGCAGCCGGCATATCTCCCCGAGCGCCTGCCCCTGATAGGCCTACTAAATGTTCGGAGCCGATATTAGAGGCAAATAACGAAGCCCCTATTACAAACCAGCCTAAATTCTTCCCCCCCAAAAAATAATCCCCGGAATTATACTTTTCCCCTTTTTTTCGACGCTCTCGAACTGTGACAAACCAGGCTATGCCAAAAACTAATAAAAAATATCCTGCTAAAGTCAGGTAGTCAATCCATGTAAGTGAAATACTCATTACCAATTATATAAGAATTTACCATGAAAATAAAATTTTATCTAGTGAATACCCATTCACTTTTTGTAGAAAGCTTCTCATCATAAGCATAACCTTCCATTTCAAAGTTTTTGAGTTGCTCCACATCCTGTATTTGATTGTCTATAGCATATCTGGACATCAAGCCTCTGGCTTTTTTGGCAAAAAAACTGATGACTTTATACTTTCCATTTTTATAATCTTTAAAGATAGGAGTAATGATTCTATTATTTATAAGTTTATTTTTTATTACCTTAAAATACTCATTACTTGCCAAATTGACAAGCACCTCAGCTTTATTTAATTCATCATTGATGAAATCAGTTACTGTGTTCCCCCAAAATTCATATAAATTTTTATAATCATTTACTACCAATTTTGCTCCCATTTCTAATCGGTAAGGTTTAATTTCATCAAAAGGTTTCAACACGCCATATTGACCGGACAAAATTCTTAAGCTATCTTGTAAATAATCGTAGTTTTTCTCATTAATAGAATAAGCATCTAAGCCGGTATAGGCGGCACCATCAAAAGTGAAAACAGCTTGTCTGATTTCAGATGTTTGTTTCCATTCTTGATTTCGTTGCCAATTTAGATCAGCGAGCTTTTGAGATATATGCATCAAGCTTTTTAGTTGATCCGGTGACTTTTCTTTTAGAATACTATTCAAATAATCAGCTTTTTTTTTAAAAACAGGCTTCGTATTTCTGGTCGTTGGTAATGTTTTATTAAAAACTAATGATTTTGCTGGTGACAATAGGATTTTCATACTAAATACTGTCTATATAATTTTGTAATTTTTCTATAAATTGGGCTACATGCCAGCCGTCCATAAGGGCATGATGTACTTCGACAGACATTGGGATATAATTTTTTTGACCTTGCTCAAATATTTTTCCGTATACAAATTTAGGAATTCCTTTGTGTTTTTCATCTCCTCTACGCGCATGTTTTATTGAAGTAAACTCTATCCAGGGCAATACACTCCCGTGAATCACTGCCATATCATATTCCTTATCTACAAATTCGGGATTTGTATGGTGAGATTTTAAAATATCTTTACTTTTAAATTCAAATGATTCCCAGCTATCCTCCATAGGAAAATAAATATAAGAAAAACTCTTATCATCATTTAGTATCGTTGATCCCATGACCATGTTTTCCACCTCCACAAGTTCATTTTGGTAATGTCTTAATCTAAATTCAGGAATTTCATGAGCTACTTTCAGACTAAAATAGTACAATGCCAGCAAAACAGAATGTCCTTTTTCTTTACAAGTTTTCTTAATTTGTGTTATGTCCAAATTAAAACTGATGTTAAAAAATGGGTCCTCATAATCTTTGAAGAATTCGTACTGTGACTTTCTATTCCAATTCTCTGTATTAAATTTTTTCATAATAAAACCCTAAAACAGGTAAAATTACCAAATTTTAGGGTTTTAGGAATTAATAAATATGAACCTTTTTAGAAACAATATTTATTGGCCTCAATAATTTGAGCAGCCACTTCTTGTTTCAGCTTGATAATATTAGGGATATTGGTGTATTTGGTAAAACGTTTTAATCCCATTAACATCATACGTTGTTCATCACCTTCGGCAAAATATAGAATGGCTTCTTTGGCTGTTTTAGCTACTTTTTCGACGGCATCAAAAAGGTTAATTTTTGCCATAGCTATTTGGCCAGCCATTTTTTCTTCACTTTCTTTGAAAGCTAATTTTTCAGCTTTCAATATGGCGCTTTCAGCCATGTAAATCTCTATCATAATCTCTGCAGCAGCCAATATCAACTGTTGGTGTTTTTCCAAGTCCATGGCAAAGGTTTGGACAGCTTTTCCGGCAACCATCAAGAAAGCCTTTTTCAAATTGGCAATAATCATTTTCTCCTCAGCAAATAATTGAGAAAAATCCGGTGTTTCAAAAGAAGGAATAGCCATTAAACTTTTTCCGACCTCGGTAGCAGGACCGAGCAGGTCTAATTGTCCTTTCATAGCTTTTTTTAACAACATTGAAACTGTTAACAAACGGTTGATCTCATTGGTTCCCTCATAAATTCTGGTAATACGTGCATCACGCCAGGCAGCTTCCATGGGTGTATCTTCAGAGAATCCCATTCCACCAAAAATTTGTATACCTTCATCGGTTACCTCTTGTACAGCTTCTGACACGTACACTTTTAAAATAGCAGCTTCAATAGCAAATTCTTCATAAGCTTTTAATTTGGCTTCCACTAAATCCATACCTCCGGCTTCTAATTCTTCTATCTTGTTTTCAATATCTTTGGCAGCCCTGTAAATACCTGCATCACTTACGAATGATTTTATGCTCATTTCTGCTAATTTCTTTTGGATAGCTCCAAATTTGGCAATCGGCACTTTAAACTGTACGCGTTCATTAGCATATTCAACTGACCTGTTTATAGTACGCCTTTGCGCATCATTACAGCCTCCGGCCAATTTGATACGACCGACGTTCAAAGCATTTAAAGCTATTTTAAATCCTTTTCCGCGCTCGGAGAGCATGTTTTCAACAGGAATTTTTGTATCACTAAAAAATACCTGACGCGTAGAGGATGCTTTGATTCCGAGTTTGTGTTCTTCCTCACCAAGGGAAACACCATTTGGATTATCTTTATCATATTCCAAGACGAATGCCGTGATATTTTTATCATCCTCAATACGGGCAAAAACAATAAATATTTCTGCAAAACCAGCATTGGAAATCCACATTTTCTGTCCATTGATGATATAGCTTTTACCATCATCTGCTAATACAGCTGTTGCTTTTCCTGAGTTGGCATCGCTACCGGCTTCGGGTTCCGTTAAGCAATAGGCTCCAAATTTGTTTCCGGCTGTAAGATCAGGAAGGTATTTCATTTTTTGTTCCTCCGTACCATAAAGGTATATAGGCATAATGCCAATTCCTGTGTGAGCTCCATAAGCTGTTGCAAGTGAACCTGTTACTCCTGAAATATGATCGGTTACCAACATGGTTGATACAAAGCCCATACCCATACCTCCATATTTTTCAGGGATAGAAATACCCAACATACCCATATCACCTAATTTAGACATAGTTTCGCGGGTCAATTCATAATCTTTGTTTTCAAATCGTTCTCTGTGGGGTAAAACTTCGCGATCTGCAAATTCAATAACGGCATCCCGCATCATACGTTGTTCTTCGTTAAGCTCTTCGGTGATAAATATTTCATCACTTTTTACTTCTTTGATGAGGAATTCTCCTCCTTTGATTTTATCCATGATTTTTGATTATTATTAAGATACATGAAAAAAGAAACAAGAAAAAAGACTTGAATTATATCATATATCTACTATTCTTATTAAAATTATAAATCCAATCCGTTTTGGAATCCAGATATCATTTTTTGTAATGCTAAAATTTGTTTTTCGTATTTATCAAATGCATCAATATCAATATACTTTTCATTATAAGCAACTATTAACTGTGTTTCCCATTCATAAGCAGAACCTAAAGCATCTTCAATATATTTATTCAGATGCTTATCTGTACTTTTACTGGTTCCTTCTGCAATATTAGAAGGAATAGATACAGCACATCTATTCATTTGATTTGCAAGACCATACAATTCTTGTTTAGGAAATGTTTTAGTCATCTTATAAGTTTCTGAAACAATATTCAGCCCCTCCTTCCATATATTTAGTTTCTTAAAATTATGTCTTTTCATTTCCTGTGTTTATACATTTTTTCTGTCCCATTTCTTGTTTCTCGCTTCTTGTTTCTTACATCACTAATCAAGTAACTCAAAAATTCCCGCAGCACCTTGTCCTGCACCTACACACATGGTGACCATACCGTATTTTTGAGCTCTTCTACGCATCTCATTGAATAATTGTACGGAAAGTTTAGCACCTGTACATCCGAGTGGGTGGCCTAAAGCAATAGCTCCTCCATTAACATTGACTATTTCAGTATTTAAATCCAATTCACGAGTTACTGCTAATGATTGCGAAGCAAATGCCTCATTAAGTTCGATTAATTCAATATCTTTCAACTTCATATCAGCTTTTTTCAATGCTTTAGGAATTGCATAAACAGGGCCAATTCCCATGACACGAGGTTCTACACCCACTGCTGCATAGGAAACTAAACGTGCAATAGGTTTAAGGTCTAGTTCTTTTACCATTTTTTCACTCATTACTAGTAAGAAAGCGGCTCCATCACTCATTTGAGAGGAGTTCCCTGCTGTTACTGAACCATTAGCAGCAAAAACTGGTTTTAATCTACCCAAGGCTTCTATTGAAGTGTCTTTTCTCGGACCTTCATCTTTATTGACTGTATATTTCTTGGTTTGCTTTTTACCACTTTCATCCACAAAAACCTGCTCTACTTCAATAGGGACAATATCATCTTGAAAAAGATTTTTTTCTTGAGCTTTCAGCGCTTTTTGATGAGAAAGATAGGCAAATTCATCCTGATCTTCCCTACTTACTTTATATTTTTGAGCCACTGCTTCTGCTGTGAGCCCCATTCCCCAGTAATAATCTTCATGGCCACTTTTAGCAGTGCTATAATCCGGCACTGCTCTATAACCACCCATAGGGATATAACTCATACTTTCTACACCTCCTGCAATAATACAATCGGCCATACCACTTTGAATTTTTGCTATGGCTATGCTTACTGTTTCTAAACCTGATGCACAATACCTATTAACGGTCATACCGGGTACATCGGTGGTGCTTAACCCCATCAATGAGATCATACGTCCTACGTTCAATCCTTGTTCAGCTTCCGGCATGGCATTACCAACTATAACGTCATCTATACGTTCTTTATCTAAATTTGGTACTTGTTTCATCAAATACGCTATGGTTTCTGCAGCCATTTCATCCGGGCGTTTGAATCTAAAAACTCCTCTGGGCGCTTTACCAACGGCTGTTCTATATGCTTTTACTATATATGCTGTTTTCATTTTGATTAATTCTAAATTCTTAAATCTAAATTCTTAATTCCTTAGAGGTTTCCCCGTTTTAAGCATGTGCTCTATACGTTCTAAAGTTTTCCTTTCAGTTAAAAGACTTAAGAAAACTTCTCGTTCTAATTGGATCATGTATTCTTCAGAAACATTTTGCGGTTCAGACAAATCACCTCCTGCCATGATATAGCCTAGCTTATTAGCAATCAGCTGATCATGCTCTGAAGCAAAATGACCGGCTTTCAAGCTATCAGTACCTACATAAAACATACCCAAAGCTTGTCTACCTAATACATATACCTCTTTTGGTGAAGGCATCGTATATCCATCTTCTAGCATCTGTATGGCATATCTTTTAGCTGTGGCTATTTGTCTTTCTTTATTGACCACGACAATATCTTTGCCTTTCTCAAAGTAACCCAGGTCAAAAGCTTCATAGGCTGAAGTGGCTACTTTTGCCATGGCTATATTGATAAAAGCCTCACGAAGCCGGTTAACTTTAACATCATCTTTTTGCCATGGCTCAGCTACCCTACGAGCCATTTCTTTGGTACCACCTCCTCCGGGGATCAACCCGACACCAAATTCAACCAAACCAATGTAGGTCTCGGCTGCGGCTACTACTTTATCAGCATGCATACTCATCTCACAGCCACCTCCCAATGTCATCCCATGTGGTGCTACTATGGTAGGCACAGTGGAGTACCTAAGCCTCATGGATGTGTTTTGGAACATTTGGATAGCCATCGCCAATTCATCATATTCTTGTTCAACTGCCATCATGAATACCAAAGCAAGATTAGCCCCTACAGAAAAGTTAGCAGCCTGATTCCCTAATATGACTGCTTCATAATCTTTTTCTGCTAAATCAATGGCTTTGTTGATACCTTCTAATACACCTCCTCCAAGAGTGTTCATCTTGGATTGGAATTCCAGATTTAACACACCATCTCCAAGGTGTTGAATAGCTGACTCGGCATTATGCCAAATGGTTTTGGCTTCTCTAATATTATCTAAAATTAAGAAAGCATCTTGACCGGGTATCTTAACATATTCTTTCTTAGGGATATCATAATAATATTTAACACCTTCTTTGATAGTATAAAAAGATTTAAAGCCTTTATCGAGCATTTCTTGCACCCAGCGATTTGGTTCATAAGCATTGTCTTTCATCAATTTATTGCTCTTTTCAACACCAATAGCATCCCAAATTTCAAACGGTCCATGTTCCCAACCAAAACCGGCTTTCATGGCATCGTCAATACGATAAAGCTCGTCTGAAATTTCAGGAATACGGTTTGATACATATTGGAATAAAGCAGTAAAAGTTTTACGATAAAATTCCCCTGCTTTATCTTTTCCGGAAACCAATACTTTGAACCGGTCAATGACATTATCAATTGACTTTGTCAATTCTAGTGTAGGAAATTTTGCTTTCTCCTGAGGCTTGAATTCCATACTACTTAAGTCTAGTGCTAGGATAGACTTTTTACCTGTGTCATCTACCACTTTCTTGTAAAAACCTTGCCCTGTCTTACTTCCTAACCACTTGTTTTCCATCATTTTATCGATAAATTCGGGCAAGACAAAAGTATCGTGCATTTCATCATCTTTGGCATTTTGAGCTACGCCATTAGCGGTGTGTACCAAGGTATCTAAACCAACCACATCTACTGTTCTAAAAGTAGCTGATTTTGGTCTGCCAATAACAGGACCCGTCAATTTATCTACTTCCGGTACCGTTAACCCCATTTCTTTAACTACGTGAAATAGGTTCATAATGCTAAAAATACCCACCCTGTTTCCTATAAATGCCGGAGTATCCTTAGCTAAAACAGCCGTTTTACCTAAGAACTTTTCACCATATTGCATCAAAAAATCTCTAACTTCCTGCTTACAATCCGGTCCGGGGACCACTTCAAATAATTTCAAATATCTCGGAGGATTGAAAAAATGTGTGACAGCAAAATGCTGACGGAAATCTTCCGACCTTCCTTCATTCATAAATTTGATAGGAATACCTGACGTATTGGAAGTGACCAAACAGCCCGGTTGTCTATACTTTTCTATTTGTTCAAATACTTTTTGTTTGATATCCAACCTTTCTACTACTACTTCAATCACCCAATCACAATCTCTAATCAAATGCAGGTCATCTTCCAAGTTGCCTGTTGTAATTCTTTTAGCAAAATCTTTATGATAAATAGGAGAAGGTTTTGATTTTAAAGTCTTTTGCAGACTTTCATTGACCAGTCTGTTTCTGACGACCTTATCATCTAAAGTTAAGCCTTTAGACTTTTCTTTGTCGTTTAGTTCTCTTGGAACAATATCAAACAAACGGACTTGCACTCCAATGTTAGCAAAATGGCATGCAATTCCAGATCCCATGATACCGGATCCAATAATGGCTACTTTTTTAATACGTCTATTCATTATTTTTGTTTTATTTTTTCATTGGCAAAAAATGCATTTTCACTAATGAGTATATTAATGGTATTCATCACTTCAAAAAAATTTCGTAGTTGTTCATCGGTTAGCTTTGACCTGACCAAATCATTAAATCTTAGCACAACTTCTTTGGCATAAGCTCTCTTTTCTTTGCCAAAATCAGTAATTTTAATAAATACACCTCTCCCATCTCGTGGATTACGTTCCCTGTATATAAATCCTTTTTGTTCCATATTTTTTAAAATACGGGATAAACTGGTAGCCTCCATCCCCATTCTTGGGCCTAAAGCTGTTGAGGGCGTCCCGTTTTCATAATCAATATTTAATAATACAAATGCCATAGCCATGGTGCTATCGTGTTTAGATGCTTGCTCATTATACATTTTGGCTACTGCTTGCCAGGTAGCTCTTAAATGATGGTCTATGGATTCGTTTTTGTGCATGGTTAGTAATCAGAAATTGGTTTAAACAGGATGATTTTGAATGTTTCAAAAAGATTTATAGCAACAAAGTTATAAAAATATATTATGCGCGCATAACTTTTTTGTTAAAAAATGTAAACTGTCATTTATTTTAATTTTTTATCATTTTTAGTAATGTTTATTTACAACATTAGCAGTATATTTATGTTTTTTCACGACAATATGCAGCATATTTATGTAGCATCAAAATATACTGTGCTTACATTAAAATTTATTAATTTACAAAGAGAATGCATGTGTTAAGCTTAAGTAATCAATACTATTGAATTTTCTTAATTATTTATTAATTTTACATCAAATTTATTGCTTAAAATTGAACTATGGCAAAATTGATAGAATTGTTATTTCTGATATTCAGTTATTTAATTGTTTTTTTTTATTCAAATAGTTATGCTCAGGAAAATCATTTTGTAATAGCTTCAGGAAGTATCGGAGGGAACTATTATAAAACAGGGAAATATTTAGAATCTTTATACAACAATAACACCAATTATTCCTTTACAGCTATTGAAAGCAATGGATCCAGTGATAATATAGAATTATTAAAAAACAATTATGCAGATTTTGCCATAGTTCAACGCAATGTTTTGCTTCATAGTTTATATAACGAAACAGAGGGAATTAACAATATTGAAGTCATTTCACCCTTATTTGAAGAAAAATTACACATTTATTATAGAGCAAAAAAAGATATTTCATTTGAAGAATTTAAAATTAAAACAAAAGATACTATTCCTTTAAAAATTGCTTTCACAAGTAAAAGTGGGTATTCACACAGCCTCTATAATATGATTTCACGTTATCTTGGATTGAACAAAATCAATATTAATGAGCATTATGATAATTACAATATATTAATTTCAAGGTTTAAAGAAAAAGAAATTGATGCTTTAGTTAGTTTTTCTTTACCTATAAATGAACTTGAAGATGATGAATATATTAATCATGTATTCTTTAATGAAAATCAAATAAAACTATTAGAAAGCCGTTTGCCAAATCTTTTCAAAACAAAACTGAAAAAAAACAAAAATCATTATACTTTAGGGAGTTGGGCTTTTTTAGTAGGTGTAAAAAATAAAATTGAATATATTGATAATCCTAATATTCTATTCAATTTATTACATAATAATTCCCACACGACAGATTCAGAATATGTAATTAACCAAAGTATTAATACTTTTAAAGAATCAGATAATGAATGGAAAGCAGGTATTTTAAAAGGTATACCAATTCAAGATGCTTTTTCAAATACAATAAATTATAATACTTTTAATTACAAAAATTTCTTCTTACAATTTTTAACTATACTATTTATATTTTCTATAATATATTTTCTAAATATTAAAAAATTGTTGCCCAATTTTAGTTATTTATTTCTATGGCATCGCTACAAACATATAGTTTTTGGAGTTGTTATTTTGGCCATAATGTATCTTTTAAGTGTGGTTCTATTAAGAATTTCTGAACATAATTTTTATCAAAAAATAGGGATTAAAAGTCAACTATTAAATTTTTCTGATAAAGATTTACACTTTTGGTTACTCATTAGAAATTTAACTGGAATTGACAATGGTATATCACCCTTATCTACTATTGGAAAACTTATTTTATCACTCATTTCATATTTATTTTGGATTGGTTCTCTATTAATTGCTCTTTCAGAATTTATAGTTTATCAAGCCACAAAAAAACGTAAAAAAGGACTCATGAAAATTTCATTTGAAGATCACATCGTTATTGTAGGATGGAACGATACTACTAATAGTTTTATCAAAGATACTATTGATGCAGCTAAAAACTACAACGGTCAGAAAGAAAGAATCGTATCTATTGTCCCTGAACCAGAAATGGTTCTAGAAAAACACAGCACACTAAGGAAATTACATTCCGAACATAAACTTTATTTTGTAAAAGGAGAAATTAGAGATAAAATAACTCTAGAGAAATCTAATATTTATAAAGCTAAAACTGTAGTATTACTCGCTGAAGACAATAGCCGAAGAGCTGATGAACGCACCTTACTTAGAGCTCTAGCAATTGCAAGGTTTTGTAGAAGAAAAGCTATTAAAAATGAAATCAAAGTTTCAAATACATCTAATTATAAAACATATGACGTTGGACATTATATAGATTCCATCTATATAATAGCTGAGGTAAACGATATGCAGTTTAAAAAAGATTTAATGGAAGCAGATGTTAATGAGGTCATCGTTTCAGCTAGTTATGCTAAAGGTGTTGTGATACAATCTATTTTAAACCATGGTGTTTCAAAGGTTGTAGATGAATTGTTACAATTTAATGAATATAATGAATTTTACACTGTTGATCTTACAGAATCTGAAAATTCTCATTTAATTGGCAAAACTTATGATGATTTATTGCTCCCTTTGAGGAAACAAAAAATATTGCTAATTGGTATTAAAGTTATCTACCATGATGAAATAACTGGAAATGAAATTATTGACGAAACTGAACTACTTAAATTATTGACTAAAGAAGGATTAGACAGGCAAGTGATAGTTAATCCAATTACAAAAGCCGAGATTAGTAGAAAGACAGATCAAGATGATCAATTGGTAGTGTTTTCAACTAATCGGAAAGAATTGAAATCGCAGATAAGTAAAGTGACTTTTGATGACTAATTAATATTCAGACTATAGCTCATCTCCTTGTCAAAATAATTTATATTTCACAAGTCTAAACTAACCTATCCCTCTTAGAACAATTTACTTTTTTAGTAACAAAACTCAAAAAAGTAAGACAAATATTTTAATCTAAACATAATAGCTAATAAAACTCTATGCAACACATCCTAAAAGCCCACAACATCACTAAATATTACGGTGATTTCAGAGCTTTAAACAACCTCAATATTGAGATCCCCAGAAACAGCATTTACGGCCTCTTGGGACCCAATGGGGCCGGGAAAACCACTTTTATTCGTATCATCAATCAAATAAGTGTTCCGGATACCGGCGAAGTTTTTTTTGATGGCAAGCCATTGCAGCCTAATGATGTACATTATATAGGCTATCTACCTGAGGAGCGCGGCTTATATAAGAGTATGAAAGTGGGCGAACAAGCTTTATACTTGGCACAACTCAAAGGCTTATCAAAACAAGAAGCTCGCAAACGTCTTAAAGTTTGGTTTGATAAATTTGACATAGGTGACTGGTGGGGCAAAAAAGTTCAGGAGCTTTCTAAAGGGATGGCCCAAAAAGTTCAATTTATCGTAACTGTTTTACACGAACCTAAACTACTTATTTTTGATGAACCTTTTAGCGGTTTTGACCCCATCAATGCCCAGATTATCAAAGATGAAATAATAAAACTACAAGAACAAGGCGCCAGTGTTATTTTTTCCACTCACCGCATGGAATCTGTTGAGGAACTCTGTGAACATATTGCCTTGATAGATAAAGCCAATGTTATCCTACAAGGCAAGCTTCAGGACATTAAAAGAGCCTATAAAAAGAATATTTTTGAAGTTGGGTTATATCATGAAAATCCTTCATCATTACAACAAAAAATTGAAGAATACTACAGCACTTCTGAAGCAAATTTTAAAAGTTTAGACGCCAATCTGAAATTAAACGTTAAGCTTAATCCCGGCGAAGATGTTAAAAATTTGCTGCAACTATTAAATAATCAATCAGAAATACATCATTTTAAAGAATTAATTCCCTCAGCTAATGATATTTTTATTCAAGCTGTAGCCAATAACCAATTAAAAACTACAGAAATACTATGAAAAAACTGAAATTGATCATCGCTCGGGAATTTCTGAACAAAGTAAGAAATCGCACTTTTATCATCATGACCTTTTTGAGTCCGATATTATTAATCGGGATGGTTGCATTAATCAGTTTTATCACCAAAAGTAGTATTGAAAAAACTCGTCAGGTGGATTATATAGATGCATCCGGGATTTTTCAAAATGCTGACTTCGAGGATTCCAAAATGCTTAATTTTAATAAGCTTGACAGTATTGATCTAGCCTATGCAAAAGGAATTTCCAAGGAATCGGAGTCTTATGGTTTATTGTATATCCCAAACGTTCAAAATATAGATAGCCTTGCCAATCAAATACAATTTTTTTCTAAAGAATCTCCCAGTTTAATCTTTACGGAAAATTTAGAAAAAAGACTCAACAAAAAACTCAGTGCTCTTAAAATCCAAGAACTTAATCTGGATGCCGAGGAAATCAAAAAATCACAAATTAATACTGATGTCCAGCTTCACAACTTCGAAGGGCAGGAAAGTTCTAAATTTATCAACGAAATTAAGTTAGTGTTGGGAAGTGCAGCAGGGTATTTTATCATGCTGTTTATCATGGTCTACGGAGCTATGGTGATGCGTAGTGTTATTGAGGAAAAAACAAGCCGTATTATAGAAGTAATTGTTTCTTCGGTCAAGCCATTCCAGCTGCTAATGGGTAAAGTACTGGGTACTGCTGCTGCAGGTATTCTTCAATTTATTGTTTGGGGTGTCTTAATTACTTTGGTTTACCTGATCCTGTTACCTATTATGGGCATCCAAACCGGACAGTATATTCAGCAAGAACAGATGGATGTAATCATGGAAACAGCTCAATCTTCAAAATTTGAATTACTGTTATATGAATTAAGTCAATTGCCCATAGCATTAACTGTTATATCTTTTTTCCTTTTTTTTATAGGTGGTTATTTATTATATAGTTCTATTTATGCTGCTATAGGAGCTGCAGTTGACAGTGAATCTGATAGTCAGCAGTTTATGCTACCAATCATACTTCCCTTAATGTTAGGCATTTACATTGGATTTGCTGTAGTAATCAATGATCCACATGGGCCTATAGCGACCACCTTCTCCATGATACCCTTTACCTCTCCTATCGTGATGATGATGCGCATACCCTTAGGAGCTCCAATTTGGCAAGTTATCGTATCTTTGGCTTTGCTATTCTTAACATTTGTTGGCATCATTTGGTTGGCTGCCAAAATATACAAAGTAGGTATATTAATGTATGGTAAAAAACCGAGTTATAAAGAATTATATAAGTGGTTAAAATACTAAGATGTTAGGTGTTAGGTGTTAGGAGCTGAAATTACAAATTAAAAAGAACAAATAGCAAAGTACAAAGAATAAACCTGCATTCGTAGGTAACCAAAGAATAAAGATTAGATTATGCATAAAATCCTCATTATTGAAGATGAAGTATCCATCAGAAGGGTACTAAAGAATATAATTACAGAAGAGAGTCAAAACTATAAAGTATATGAAGCAGAAGACGGACTACAAGGTGTTGAGATGATTAAAGAAAACGATTTTGACTTGGTACTTTGTGACATCAAAATGCCTAAAATGGATGGAATTGAAGTGCTTGAATATGCCAAAAAAATAAAACCCGAATTACCTTTTTTAATGATATCTGGCCATGGTGATCTGGAAACTGCAGTGCAAGCAATGAAGATAGGTGCTTTTGATTATATATCCAAACCACCTGACCTTAACAGATTACTGAACGCCATTCGAAATGCGCTCGACAAAAAAGAACTTGTTGTAGAAAACAAAAGACTTAAAAAGAAAGTTAGTAAAAACTATGAAATGGTGGGTGAAAGTGAATCCATTAACCAAATTAAAGAAATGATCGAAAAGGTAGCACCTACGGATGCACGTGTTTTGATCACCGGACAAAATGGAACCGGAAAAGAATTGGTGGCACATTGGCTACACGAAAAAAGTGAAAGAAGTAGCGGCCCCATGATAGAAGTAAATTGCGCTGCCATCCCTTCTGAACTTATTGAAAGTGAGTTGTTTGGACATAAAAAAGGCTCGTTTACCGGAGCACAAAAAGATCGTGCCGGTAAATTTGAAGCCGCCAATGGAGGTACCATTTTTTTAGATGAGGTAGGAGACATGAGTTTGGCTGCTCAAGCCAAAGTGCTTCGCGCTTTACAAGAAGGAAAAATTCAACGTGTAGGTGATGAAAAAGATATATCTGTCAATGTCAGAGTCTTAGCTGCCACTAATAAAGATTTACAAAAAGAAATTGAGGAAAAAAAATTTAGAGAAGATCTTTACCATCGTCTGGCAGTCATTATCATTAAGGTACCGAGCTTAGGTGAACGTAGAGATGACATTCCTATTTTAATTGAGCATTTCTCTAAAAAGATTGCTGAAGAGCAAGGAACAACGCCAAAACCATTCGATAAAAAGGCTATCAAAAAATTACAAGAATACAATTGGACAGGTAACATACGAGAATTACGAAATGTAGTGGAGAGATTGATTATTTTGGGAGAACAAACCGTTACAGAAAACGATGTGAAACTCTTTGCCAGTAAATAGAATAACATTATGCTAGAAAAATATAAAATTAATTCTAAAACTTCATTTAAACTTTCGTTTCATGAAACTTTAGAAATTAAAGAAAATGCTAAGAAATCACTTAAAAAAGAGCGTAAAAAATTAGCCGATATTCAAGATGCTATGTATGCGGAAGATAAACAAAGTGTTTTAATTTGCTTACAAGGTATGGACACCAGTGGAAAGGATAGTTTGATACGAGAAGTCTTTAAAAATGTCAATGCCAATGGCGTAAAAGTCCATAGTTTTAAAACACCCTCCAAAGTAGAATTGGATCACGATTATATTTGGCGTCATTACAAAGTGCTACCTGAAAGAGGTATCATTACTGTCTTTAACAGAACTCATTATGAAAATGTATTGGTGACTCGTGTACATCCTGAATATATTCTCAACGAAAAAATTCCTGGCATCAATACTGTGAATGATATCGACGATAATTTTTATCACAATAGAATGCAACAAATAAATGCCTTTGAAAAGCATTTAGTAGAAAACGGGACTATTATTCTTAAGTTTTATTTGAACCTTTCCAAGGAAGAACAAAAAAAAAGGTTGCTACGTCGATTAAACAAACCAGAAAAGAATTGGAAATTCTCTGCCGGAGACCTAAAAGAAAGAGCTTTATGGAACAAATATATGGAAGCCTATGAAGATATGATCAACAGGACTTCAACCACCTATGCTCCTTGGCATGTAATACCGGCTGATCACAAAGATAGCTCCAGATATCTTGTTGCCAAAACTATTGTTGAGAAACTAGCAAAATACAATTTTTCATATCCAAAATTGAACGCTGAAGAAAAGAACAGACTTCAAGATTACAAAAGCCAATTAGAAAAGGATTCATAAAACATTTCGTTCTATACATAAATGATAATTATTTTTTAGTTAACTTTGTGAAAATTAAATGTATGATGCTAAAATTTATCCCTTATATAGCATTAAACAAAAAAGTAAAGCCATGAAGCGGTTTGAAATAAACCATATTATGAGAATAGTATATTTCACTTTACTACTCTTATGGGTTTTACTTGTTAATAGCCAAAATACTCCTATACCGGATCCTAATTTTGAAAGAGCCCTAATCGATGCCGGTATTGATCCTTATGACAAACTTGACGGACAAATACCAAATGAAGTAATAAAAAATATTACAAAACTTGATATCTCAAATAGTAAAATATATGATTTGACCGGAATTGAGGCCTTTAAAGCGCTGGAATGTCTTAACTGTTCTTCAAACAGACTTACTAGAATTGAAGTAGATTCTTTAATAAATCTTAAAAAGCTCTTATGTAATCATAATGAACTTAAACACCTGAATATCAACAAGAATACTCAATTGATCTACCTCTCTTGCAGTACCAATAAAATTGACAGTCTTGATTTTAGTAATAATAAATTACTTGAAAAAGTGTCCTGTAACTACAATTTTATCAGATCTATTGATAATATACCCGAAAGTGTTGCATACTTAAGTTGTACCAATAATGATTTAACTTCATTGGAGGTATCTCATATTCAAAAACTTGAAAAACTTCAATGTTCATTTAATAAGTTAAATCACTTAGATATAAGCCATAACATACATCTCAATAAATTAGTCTGCGATCACAACCAATTAGAAAGTCTTAACCTAAAAAACAGTCATAACGATATTTTAAACTTTGTGAATGCAGCTTCAAATCCCAAACTGGAATGTGTTGAAATCGACAATAAAGATGAACCTCTCAAAAGCACCTGGATATTTGATGAGGAATTAGATGTGAAAAATTCTTGTAAAACCTACATAGCAGATAAAAATTTTGAAAAGGCTTTAATAGCACTGGGTTATGATTATGGTGTCCCGGACAACTATGTACTTACCGATAAAATCAAAGGTATTAAAAGCCTTGATATATCTAAAAAAAACATTAGCGACTTAACCGGTATTCAAGACTTTGAATCTTTAGAATTACTACTTTGTAATTCAAATGAAATATACACATTAAACTTAACAAATAATAGCAACTTAAGAGAATTATATTGCCAAAAAAACAAAATTTCAAATGTCAAAATCAATAATTTAAAACATTTAAAAAAATTAGCTATTAGTTATAATGAACTACAAGAATTGGCAATTGATCAATTAGAATCTTTGGAATATTTAGATTTTTCTTATAACAAAATTGCATTCATCAACTTAAAGAATAACAAAAAACTTAAACGATTAGTATGTGAAGAAAACAAGCTAAATGAATTGATTATAGACAATAACAAAGGTATAGAGAAACTATTTTGCCGTAATAATTTCATTAGCATTATGCCTTTTATAGATCATCCAAAACTGGATGAACTCCACTGCGATAATAATTCACTCAAATTTCTTTCTGTAAAGAATTGCCCTAATTTGAAAGTATTAACATGTCAAAAAAACGAAATTCAAGTTTTAGAATTATTTAATCCGCAATTAGCAGTTTTAAATTGTAGTTTCAATGAAATTTCAGGATTAAATTTAGACAACTCTTTATTACTAAAAGATATAAATTGTTCAAATAACAAGATTACAACTTTGAATCTTACTGAATTAACTGAAATTGAAAATATTATAGCTGAGAATAATTTATTAAAGAAAATTGATATCTCAAATAATACAGCACTAAACTCATTAAATTGTCGCAATAATAGTTTTACCAACTTATCAATAGTTAATCATCCCTCTTTATCTAAAATAGATTTCTCACGAAATAAACTTACGGACATCACACTAAGAGGTAACACTAAGTTGCAAGAAATTGATGTCTCATTTAATAAACTTAAAGAATTAGATCTTACTGAAGTTCCTCATTTAAAAGAACTTTATGCCAATGATAATTTCCTTAATAATTTACTATTAGATAATGGCAATAATCAAGAAATTATAATTCTGAATGTGTTAAATAATAAAATATTAAATTGCATACAGGTTGACGAACCACAAAAAGCAACTAATAGAGAAGGGGTTTACAAGAATTGGAAAAAGAATGCATTATCCACATACACCAAAGATTGTACTTCAGTAGAACCCATTCAATTCAAAGTACATTAATCTCTTAAAATAGACCTTGAGATAACTATTTGTTGAATTTCGGAAGTTCCTTCATATATTTGGGTAATCTTAGCATCTCGCATCATACGTTCTACATGATATTCTTTTACATACCCATAACCACCATGTATTTGAACGGCTTCCGTTGTAACCCACATAGCCATTTCAGCTGCAAAGTATTTAGCTATAGCACCGGATAAGTTATAATCTTTGTGCTGATCTTTATCCCATGCTGCTTTCATAATTAAATGTCGGGCAGCTTCAATTTTAGTTTTCATATCAGCTAATTTAAAAGCAATAGCTTGATGTTTTGATATTTCTTTACCAAAGGCTTTTCTTTCTTTTGAATATTGCAATGCTCTTTCATAAGCACCCGCTGCAATACCTAAAGCTTGTGAAGCAATTCCTATTCTACCACCTGAGAGCGTTTTCATAGCAAAAGTAAATCCAAAGCCATCTTCACCTATACGATTCTCTTTAGGCACTTTTACATCTGTAAAAAGTAACGAATGCGTATCAGAACCTCTGATACCCATTTTCTTTTCCTTAGGACCTACTTCAAAACCTTCCCATCCTTTTTCTACTATAAAAGCATTGATGCCTTTATGGCCTTTCTCCGGATGTGTATGTGCAATAACTAAAAAAATATCTGCTGAATTACCACTGGTTATCCAGTTTTTCGTACCATTCAATAAATAATAATCACCTTTGTCTTCAGCAATAGTACGTTGCTTTGTTGCATCACTACCTGCTTCCGGTTCACTTAATGCAAAAGCCCCAATCACCTCACCGGTAGCCAGACGAGTTAAATATTTTTGTTTATGTTCTTCAGTTCCATAAGTCTCAATTCCCCAGCACACCAAAGAATTGTTTACAGACATTACTACAGAAGCAGAGGCATCCACTTTAGAAATCTCCTCGATAGCCATCACATAAGAAACAGTATCCATACCACCTCCTCCATACTTTGGATCGACCATCATTCCGAGAAAACCGAGTTCACCCATCTTTTTAATTTGTTCTGTAGGGAATTTCTCCAATTCGTCTCTTTCTATCACACCCGGCAACAATTCTGCTTTTGCAAAATCTCTCGCTGCCTCTCTAATCATTATTTGTTCTTCAGATAAATTAAAATCCATATTGCACTTTTCTGTTTTATTATTTTAAAATGTTTCTTGCAATGACCAATTTTTGTATCTCGGTGGTACCTTCTCCTATGGTATTGAGTTTAGCGTCGCGATAAAATTTTTCAACGGGAAAATCTTTAGTATAACCATATCCGCCATGAATTTGTATAGCCTCCGTCGCCACCTTTACTCCTACTTCTGAAGCATACATCTTTGCCATTGCCCCAATTTTGGTGATACGTTCACCACGATTTTTTAGTTCTGCTGCTCTATGTAAAAGGAGTTCAGAAGCTTCAATTTCGGTAGCCATATCGGCTAGTTTGAAAGAAATAGCTTGAAATTGAGCAATGGGTTTACCGAATTGTTCCCTTTCTTTAGCATATTTTAAAGAGGCTTCAAATGATCCTTTGGCAATACCTAAACCCAAAGCACCTATCGAAATACGGCCACCATCTAAAATGCTGAGTGCTTGCGCAAATCCATCGCCAACTTGACCTAATATTTGGTCTTTATGAACACGACAATTATCAAAGATCATCTCGGCAGTCTCTGAGGCTCTCATACCCAGTTTGTTTTCTTTTTTACCGGATGTAAAGCCAGGGGTGCCTTTCAAAACAACAAAAGCTGTTGCATTATGCCGTTCCCCTTTTTCACCTGTTCGAGCCAAAACAACAGCTACATGGCCACTCTTGCCATGTGTGATAAAATTTTTAGCGCCATTTAGCACATAAAAATCTCCATCTTTTTTGGCCGTTGTTGACATACTTCCTGCATCAGAGCCCGTGTTATGTTCTGTCAAACCCCAGGCACCTATCCATGCTCCGGAAGCCAATTTTGGCAAATACTTTTGTTTTTGCTCCTCATTTCCAAATTGCAATATATGATTGGTACACAACGAATTATGTGCAGCTACGGACAAACCTATAGAGGAATCTACTTTTGTGATCTCTTCAAGAATTAATATATAATCGTGGTAATTTAAGCCCGAACCACCATATTCTTCAGGTACTAAAACACCCATAAAACCCATTTCACCAAGTTTTTTAAAAAGATCTATTGGAAAAAATTGCGCTTCATCCCAATCCATGATGTGAGGGCGAATATGTTGTTCGGCAAAGTCTTTAATGGCTGCAGTCATCATTTGCTGCTCCTCGGTTAAATCGTAACCCATTTTATTAAGTATATTTGTTAATACTGAAAAGCACTAAGTATGGCCTTATTCAGCTTTCAAATATAAGCTAATTCTGTCAAATTTTTCTACAGGAAAACCTTCAATTTGTTTCAATTCTTCTAAAGATTGAATTTCAGCAACTTCATCACGGTAGTTAAAGATTTTTTTTGTCAGATCATAGTCAATGTATGGGAGATGTAATATTTGTTTGAAATAAGCTTCATTAATGTTGATGCGTTGAATATCAGGTTTCTCTATTACTGTAAAACGTTCCAATAGCCTGTCGGCTACCTCTTTATCCAGATACCATACTTCATACAATTGATCGTTAAAACTATAAGCTTGCAAGACTTCTTTATACTTAAGAATCCGTTTGGCCAACTTATCACCAATGCCATAAATAGTTATTAAGTCTTCATAGGTAGCTTGGTTTAAATCTTTTTTAACTAATGGTTTACTATTATCTTGGAGCAATTCAGCTTTATTTTTCTTTGACCTGTCGAAACTATTTTGTTTTTGATTTGTGATCCAGTCCGGAAATTTAAAATGTGGTTTCATGGCATTGAATACCGAATCCCCAACACCTGTAACTTGTTGAAATTCCTTAGCTGAATTTATATACTGTCCAGATTTTCTATGAGTCAACAATCTATCGTATTCCTGTGGAGTCATCCCCCACCAATAGGCACGATAATCTGTTAAAAAACTTGGGTTGAATGGATAGATCTTTGGTTTATTCTCCTCAATTTTTACTTGTTTTAAAGAATCAATCTCTTTTTGAAATTGAACTATTTCCGGTGTTTGAATACTAAATTTGACTTCCTCAGGTTTTGAAAAATCTAAGAAGTAAAGTGCTAACTGCAATAATATAATTACTACAATAAGACCAACGAGACCCATCTTTTGTGCTTGGGTAAAATTCATAACAAGGCAATTTTCAATAACTAAGGGTAAAGATATAAATTTTATCTTTTTAAGAACTTCTTATGTATTTCATATCCATCGCCATAAGTCAGCTTAAGGAGATATAAACCTGATTTTAAGTAAGCTAAATCGATATTTTGCCTGCCAAACAGATTATCTATTTTAAAAACATTACTTCCTTCCATTGAATAAATTTCAAGAGCATAATTTGAATTTACACCTGAGGTTAAGCTCAATATACTATTCACCGGATTGGGATAGATCTTGATTTGATCCATAGATTCATCACTAATGGAAATATTATTAAAAAGATAAAAATCAGTTACAACGGGAAAATGATCAGAAGCTTGGGAAGTATCATTTGCAGACAATCCATAAAGGTTCAATCTATCTGTTGACAAAGCTTCGGTTTGAAGCGTAAAAGCTTTTTCGACAGTCATTACCGCATCTGAATAAAGCATATAATCCAATCTACCGGGTAAATAGGTAGTCCATTCATCTTTCCATGTATAAGCCATACGAATATCGGCTTGGGGTGGAACAGCATCTGTAATATTGGTTCCATCCCAATCATAGGTTTGGCCACTTCCATAGGTGCCGGTGTTTTGAATATCTCCTGTTAAAAGTGTTTCTAACTGCTGTGCAAATCCTACTAAATTGAGGTCTCCTGCATAAATAAAAGGTGTATTTTGTGGTAAATCTACAGTACCACCTGGAGTTATCGCATCTAACATAAATGACACGTATTCATCTACCTGATCTTGACGTTCTGTATTAGCATTACAACAACGTAAATGTGCATTCGTAAATAAAATATCTGTAGAATATTCTACAGGTAAATCGATGAGAACAGGGTGTTGTCTGTATAAGTATAACCATTGTTCGGTTATAGGCCATTTGCTCGCAGTTATTAAATCACCACTTGAGTCATTGGTTACATACCATCCATAACTTGAGTCAATTGGCAACCAATCATCTAATAGATTTTTCACATAAGTAACGCCGGTATTTGAGCATTCAGAAAAACCTATGATATCGGGTTGTATAGCTTTAATAATTCTTTCAAAATGAGGTAATCTGTTATTATCTGTCAAACCATTAAAGAGGGTATTATAAGCTAAAACTCTAATTTGCGCTTCGGATTCTTTATCAAGTGGTATAGATTGATATTCTGCGACCGGTGTTTCATCAAAAGTGTAAGAAATCTGTTGCCCTTCATCTGGTAGCGCATCTCCACTGGTATTATCTTTAAGTAATACTTTTATGGTTGCCGTAGTAAATAAAGGATTTATATTATCAGGCACTGCATTTCGTGCAATTGCCATTTCAAAAGTATTAGAAGTGACGGTAGGTAAAGCATATATTTCGAAATCATAAAAATAAACGATACTACTCGGTGTTACATTGAAGTATGCTATGCGATCTTTAAAATCAATACTTAGCTCTGCTCCATAACCTGTTTGTACTTGATTACCTGTTACCGGATTATCATCAGTATCTAGATACAACCAAAAATTATGTGGTATTAGGTCTGAGGTAAGATTGATCTCCTCATCTAATTCAAATTTTAAGTACAAATAATCGCCATCATTACTTATCTGTAGAGACAAAATATCTAATCCCGAAATACTTTCTGAACTGTCTGTGTATGTAGTTAAACCTGATGTCCAATCCTCAAAAAAACCATCAATATTGATAGGGGCTGATTGGGCTTCTATATTTAAAACATATAGCGTAAAAAAGATTAGATATAGTGGCTTTAATTGTTTCAAAATGTCAAAGTTTAATTGATGTCAACAAAATTACACTAATTTTTATTTAACTTATTAAAATGATATCTTTGTTTGTTTCTTCTATATATGAAAGATATTCTTCTGATAATCATAGGTGTTTTTACCGGTATTCTTAATACATTGGCAGGAGGTGGTTCGTTAATCACATTGCCAATATTAATTTTTTTAGGATTACCGCCTCAAGTAGCTAATGGTACAAACAGAATTTATATTCTTATCCAAAATATATTTGGTTCAGCTGGTTTTCAATCTAAAGGGGTTCATACATTTCCGTTTAATATCTATATGGGTATTGCTGCGCTTTTTGGTGCCATTATTGGTGCTCAGATAGCCGTTGATATTGATGACAGATTATTTAATAGAATACTGGCCATCATTATGTTAGTAGTGATTATTTACACTATTTTTAATAGAAAATCAAAATCAAATGCACTAGCCAGAATACAGGGAAAATATTTTTGGTGGAGTATCGCAAGTTTTTTCTTTATAGGAATTTATGGTGGATTTATACAAGCTGGAACGGGTTTTTTAATTCTATTTAGTCTGTCAGCCATTAATCGATTAGATTTGGTTAAAAGCAATGCCGTTAAAACAATTGTGATCCTAATCTATACATTAAGTGCATTAGCTACCTTTATATATTACGGAAAAGTAAATTGGCTTTATGGTTTAGAATTAGCACTTGGAGGTGCTATTGGCGCCTGGTTATCAAGCCGTTGGATAGTCGGTAAGAGTGATCGCATCATCAAAATACTACTCTTGATTGTTGTGATAGCAATGGCGGTTAAATTGTGGGTTTATTAATAACACCCCCCTTAATCCCCCCTCAAGGGGGGAAAGTTTATATTTGTCCCCCTCAAGGGGGGAAAGTCACAATAATTCCCTGAAGGGCGAAGTTTACATTCGTTTCATTTGATCTTTGAGCAATTTGATCTGATCAGCTAGCATATTGTGTTTGTCCAATTTTTTTGCTTCTGCAATCAAGGTGGTAGCTTCTCTTTTTCGGCGTTTGGTCATGGCAATACCGGCCAGTTGTAATTTAGCCATAGCCAGATCGTGTTTCATATTTAAGCCTAATTTAATAGCCTGGCGAAAATATTTTTCTGCTTGTGTCAAGTTGGTTTGTGAAATCATGATGCCACGCATCAAATTGTAATAACCTTGTTGTTTTTTAATTAAGGCATTTTCGGGCTTTTTTATTTTGTCTAATAGTCGTGTGGCACCTTCAAAATTTTGTTTTCTCAACTTTAGAAAGACAAGTAATAAAATTTCATTTTTAAAATACAAAAACAAGATAATCCCAGCCAATAATAGTATAGAAATTCCATTCATTATGTGGCCTTGATAAAATTCATAACCAGACCAAATAGTGATTAATACTGTAAGTAGGAGTTTTATATATTTATGGATCATTTTCTTAAAATTTCAATAGTTAAAAAGGCAAAATTACGTATTTTTTTTGAGCAAACCGGCGAGCTGTTTGGTAAGATTTTTTCTGTGATATTCCTGAATATTGATTGAATTTACAACTAAATTGTTTCTTTGAAATGCTTCAAAATAGGCTATCAAGGTAGTTTTTAAAGTCTGCTTATCATTAAAGTCTACCACTATACCCGATTGGGTATGATGAATAATGTCGGCCAAATCACCCTTAGGTGGGGCTATAGCCAAAATAGGACGCTTTACCTGTAAATACTCAAAAATTTTTCCCGTAACAATTCCTTTGGCACTAGGGACTCGGTTTACTAACAAGAGTAAAACATGACTATCACTTAGTGCTCTAATGACTTCTTGATGAGGTATATAAGCTTGTATATAGCAATACTTATTCAGATTATATTTGTCAATATCCAACTGTATTTCATTATCAATTTCCCCGATCAGATTGATATTTAATTTCTTTTTAAAATCCGCATTTTCATCTACCAATTCTTTAATTGTTTCCCAAAAAATACCTGCATTTCTATCTGCATTGATCGATCCTATGTGTGTAATATGAAATCCATTATCATAGGTAACAGGTTTATCGAGAATATCTCCATCAAAACCATTGGTAATACAAAAAGTACTATCATTATATTTTAGATACTCCTTTCGCATTTGCTCACTGACGACTGTTACCACATCCGCTATTTTTAAAACCTGGTTTTCCAAGTTTTTATGTTTTTGAAGGCTGCTTTTGGTATGAGGCAGATGATGAAAATAATCAATATCGGTCCAGGGATCCCGAAAATCTGCCAGCCATTTTATCTTACTTTGTTCCTTAACTGCCTTTCCTATCAAATGAACACTATGAGGAGGGCCGGTGGTTATAATCCAATCTATTTTGTTGTTAGCCAAATATTTAAGCACTTCATTGCTAACCGGATTGATCCAGAATCTTCGGGCATCAGGGATGAAAAAGTTAGCCCGAATATAAGCGAGTATCTGAGCCTTAATACTTTTTTTCTTGGGCAAGAAACCGGCTGTTGCTTTTTTATTTTTTTGGCTAAAAAAACGCATGGGCTCCCAAATATTAACGCTATGTACTTCCAAATCATTAGGTACTTCCCTATTAAGCTTTTCATCGAGAATAGGATAGGCTGCTTTCTCAGGAATAAACAAAACAGGTTCAATTCCAAAATCACGCAAATATTTCACAAAATACAACCATCGTTGTACGCCACTGCCACCAGCAGGTGGCCAATAATATGTGATGATGAGAGCTTTCAAAAAATTGATATTTTAATGTCATTATACATTTGAATCAGAGGTTTTGAAGTGTTTTCCCAATGGAATTTATCTCTTATAAATTTCTCAGCGTTCTTTGCAAATTTTTCATATCTAATAGGGTCCTTGTATAACTCAATAACTTTACTGGCAAAATCTTTAGCATCTTTTTCTAAGTGAACTAAACCTACAGAATTTTTTTCAACTAATTCTTTTTGAGCAATTGCATCACTCACTAAAACGGGTAAACCCAAACTCATATACTGAAAGAGTTTATTTGCATAGGCAACATCGTGCTGCTTACTTCTGTAGAGTGGAGAAATTCCAATTTTTGATGCTTTGATATAGGAAGGAAAAGTAACGGGATTTTGCCAGCCTTCAAATGATACATATTCTTTCAAACCCAAATCAATTACCTTTTGTATTAAAGCATTGTCTTCTGAACTAACCCCCACAATGATTAGTTTAATATTTTTTATTTTTTCTCGAATATAAGCTAATGCTTCAATAGCCGTTAACAAGCCTCTTCTCAAACCCGTGTCACCAATATAAAGTATTGCATAATTATTTTCAAAGCGTTTAATGAGATCATCGTCAAGTTTATAATTCGTAAAAAAACGCTGATGAACTGTATTAGGCACCATTACCAATTTTTCTTTTTTATCAATTCTTTTTTGAATTTCATTTTGAAATTCATTAGACACCGTAATAATAAAATCTGATTTTTCAAGAAAAAACTGTTCCTTCTTTTTCCAAAGATCCGGTTTAATAATCCATTTTCCAGGTATTTTCTTAAGGTGTGGATAATCTTTCATTACCTCGGGATAATTGTCATGTAAATCCAGTACTACGGGTAATTTATGTATTTTATTGGCCTTAAATACACTCCCGGCTATTCTCATGTCATGAACATGAAGTACATCAATATCACTTTCAATAATAAAATGTTTAATTTTTTTGTGCATTACCATACTGTAAAATGGTAATTCATAAGCAAGTGCTGATAATTTATAAATTAGCTTATTAGATTTGTATCTGACAAGATTGATTCCCTTATATAGCTCATTATGTATTTCATTATCATATGTCAAACAAAACAAGAATACTTCAAAACCGGCCTTAATTAAACTTAGCGCTTCATTTTCCACACGCGGGTCAGGTGGGAAAGGTTTGTCAAGTATCATTCCGATTTTTAACATGATTATTTTATTAAATCACAAAAATACCTTTTTTTAACCTCATTATAATTAATTATATGAAATGGCTAATATTTATCAAGAAAAAAACTAAAATATAATTTTAAAAAAATACTATAAACTTAAAGAAGTTAGCAAGCTCAGTAAATAAACATCAATCTATAAATAATAATAATAATAAAATATTAAATAAATTATATCATTTACTTTTTCTTAAAACAAGAATAATCATTAATCCAAGCATTATAACAAACCCAATATACCCTATCAAACTATACCTTGCTCCTATTTTTACTACTTCGGGTTCAAATTTGAAAACCACTTCACTTTTACCGGGAGGCAACCAAAGCGCTCTTAAAACATAATTGGCTCTCAAAATTTCAAACGCTTCCCCATCTACATAAGCTTTCCATCCATGTGGATAATAGATCTCTGAGAAAACAGCCAATTGACCTGTTAATGAATTAGCTTCATAACGAATCTCATTAGCCTGATAATGAGTTAAATGTACATGTGCCTGATCATCATATATCCATTTATATGTGGGAATTAAATCTTTATACTTCTCGTCTAATACGGCTGTTTTACTATCAATACTATCCAAGGCTTTGATCTCATCATCTGCATTATTCACCCATTTAATCTTACTGACAAACCATGCCGGGCCATACACACTATCATTAATTTGCACTTGCTTTTGCCCTGCTTCATCAGACAAAATAAAATACTTAGCATTGAGCATATTCAATACCTCAAAATTATTTTGAGCAATCTGAAAATCAAATAACTCCTGATAGCGTCTTAATTTAGCTGCATGATATCCTCCAATAGAATGATGAAAGAAGGAAGTAGCCCCGTCACTCATTGGATTTGCGGCAAAATTGGCGACTCTGTAATAGGTAGTATCCTGCAAAATAGTCTTATCCACTTCAGAAGCGAAAAATGGTGTATCAACTCTTGAAGCCGCTACAAAATCAGCGGAATCTACATAGCGTTTTGCCACACCACCTACATCAATAACGACAACAATAGCTAGGGCAAGTAATGCTATATTCAATTTCAACTTTTTCTTTAAATACAACCAAAGAATCACAGCAGTACCTAAAACTAATAAAAGACTTCTTAAACTATCATGAAACAATAAGCTTTTTCGATCGGCAATTAAGGCTTCTGAAAAACCTGGGATCATTTGTTCGTATACTGCATCATTGGGACTTTCAAAGCTAAACCATGAGGAACCCAACAACATAAAAAACAAGGCTATACCACTAGAAATATACAAGGATTTAAATAAATATTGTTGTTTACTTTTTTCTGAGATCTCATTAGTAAATATAAACTTATGTAATCCTAAAACGGCTAATATGGGAATTGCAATTTCTATCAAAACTTGTATAGAACTAACTGCTCTAAACTTATCATATAACGGGACATAATTGATAAAAAAGTCTGTTAGAAAACCAAAGTTCTTACCCCAACTCAACAACAAGGCTAACACAATACTTATCAGTAACCAGGTTTTGTGTTTACCCCGATAAACATATAAACTGAGTATCAATAGAAAGATAAATACAGCTCCTATATAAGCCGGTGCTGCCACTATAGGCTGCCCACCCCAATACATAGGAGCATGCTCTGTAAAATCTCTGGCTTGAGCTACGCCAATTTTATTTCTTAAGAAGCTATATGTATTTGATTTTGTTCCGATAGCTTCATGATTCCCACCACCCATGAATCTAGGAATAAAGAGGTTAAAAGTTTCAGCAATTCCATAGCTATATTCGGTGATATAATCTTTGCTCAAGCCTCCTGTTTGTTCTTTGGGGCTTCCATTCGGGTTGATAGTAAGTTCACTTTTGCTGCGGGTACTTTCTTTTGCATATTCTCTAGTAGGCAACAAGTGATTGGCATTCATCAATATGGCTAAAATACCGGCCACTACTAATATTAAAACAGACTTCAAATAAAAAATTAGTTGTTTTTCTTGTAAGCTTTTTACAAAATAAACGACCCCCAAAATAAGCATCATAAAGAATAAATAGTAGCTCATCTGAATGTGTCCGGCAACTATTTCTAATGCGGCTGCCAAAGTTGTTAAGGCAAATCCCCACAAATATTTATGTCTAAATACCAAAAGCACTCCAGCTAAGACCAAAGGCATATAGCCTATGGCATGCGCTTTAGCATTATGTCCGACACCTAAAATGATGATCAGATAAGTTGACAAACCAAAACCAAGCGCCCCAAAAACAGCCAAACGCCAGTCAACTTTGAGTACCAACATCAATATAAAAAAGCTCCAAAAATACAAGAACAAATAATCTGCAGGTCTGGGTAAAAACCGAATGAGCTGGTCTAATTTCTTAATATAATCATTTGGATAATAGGCACTAACCTGATAGGCCGGCATGCCGCTAAAAGCACTACCTGTCCAATAGGGTTCCTCATCATATTCACCCCTAAAATCTTGAATTTCTTTTGACATACCTTGAAACTGAGCTATATCA
Organism: Flavobacteriaceae bacterium; assembly: GCA_024763365.1. GTDB lineage: Bacteria > Bacteroidota > Bacteroidia > Flavobacteriales > Flavobacteriaceae > DQTL01. The sequence goes on along the minus strand of JANTFO010000007.1, from coordinate 128 downwards.
CTTTGAAATAGTTTCTTACCTTCCAATACAGGAGAAAAGTACACCAACGAGGCTATTATAAAAAGAAGGATAGCTATAAGATATGGGATGGTTTGTTTTAGTTTCATGGTATATTTATGTTAGAAGTC
>JANTFO010000006.1 GCA_024763365.1 Flavobacteriaceae bacterium | reverse complement strand
TTTTTGGTCTTGGCAACTTCTTGCGTAACCAAAAAAGCTTATGAAGAATTGGAATTCAAATACGATCGTCTTGTGGATTCTAATTCCAAATTGATCAAAAACAACGAGGATCTGGTCAGACAAAGAAACCAATTAAAGAATGAATTAAAGAATTTGAATGAAGCCATTACCGAACTGGAGTCCAAAAAAATACTTTTACAAGATGAGTACACAGCTACCCAAAGTAGATTGGATGAATTGATTGGGGCTTATAGGGCTCTTGAAAGTGAAAGTAGTCAACAGCTAAGTGAAAAAGCTACTGAAATTCAAAACCTGATCAAAGAACTGGAAGCCAAAGAAAAAGCTTTGAATGCTAAAGAAATGCACTTGTCTGAGCTTCAAAATGCTTTAGACGAACGCACGGCTGAGATCAATGAGCTGGAAGCGCTTTTGTCCCAAAAAGAAGTACAAATGAGTAAGCTGCGCAATGCCGTGAGCAATGCGTTAGCTGCCTATGAAGGGAAAGGTTTGAGCATCACCCATAAAAATGGAAAGATCTATGTGTCTATGGAAAACAAATTACTATTCGATAGTGGTAGCTGGGGCGTAGGTTCAACCGGAAAAACAGCCGTTCAAAAGTTGGCTGCTGTTTTAAAAGACAACCGCGATATCGAAGTTTTAATAGAAGGGCATACGGACAATGTACCTTATAGCGGTGGTGTGTTACTCGATAACTGGGACCTTTCCGTAAAAAGAGCGACTGCTATCGTGCGAATTCTAGAAAATAACGGGGTTGACCCCTTGCAAATTATTGCTGCCGGACGCAGTAAATACCTTCCCGTAGCTGATAATCAAACTTCAGAAGGTAGGGCCAAAAACCGCCGAATCGATATCATTCTATCCCCTAATTTGGATGAGATCAATAACTTATTAAACAAGGAATAGTATCTTTGGACTTTTGATTTTTAAAATGAAGCGCATAAAATATTTTTTTGTCGGCTTAATACTTAACTTTAGTATCCTAATGTCGGCACAAGTACCAGAAGTACGTATCATCAAAGCAGAGGACATACCCATTTCTACAAGTGTTGAAACTTCTGATATTGTAAACACTGTTGATATTGATAGTATACAAGATAAGAGCCTGGTTTTGATAGATCAGGATAGCTTGCAGCAAATTGATATTGTTCACCTCCATACAAATACAGAAGGACAAATTCAGTTGCATGACGACCCTGAATTGGCCGAAATAGATCAAAAATGGATGACACTTGTCAAACACGCTGATCTTTATGATACTGCTTCATACATAGTACAAGACATCCCTGAAAACTATACGCTTGATACTGAATTAAGTACAGAGGTTTTAAAACAACGCTTGGCAGCGTTAGATGCTCAAACGCCCTTTCATGTAACTTATAATGCCAATTTAGAAAAACTTATAAATCACTATCTCAAAACAAGGGGGAAAGCGCTGTCTAATTTGATGGCTAAGTCCAAATATTATTTTCCCCTATTTGAAGAAAAACTAGCTAAATATGATATCCCCCTTGAGATTAAATATTTGGCTATTGTGGAGTCGGCACTAAGGCCAAAGGCACGTTCTAGGGTGGGTGCCACAGGCTTATGGCAATTTATGTATCAAACCGGCAAACAATACGGATTGGATGTGAGTTCTTATGTAGATGAACGTCAAGATCCCTTTCTGGCAACCGAAGCAGCTTGTAAATATTTGTCAGATCTATATGATATTTTTAGTGATTGGGATCTGGCTTTAGCTGCTTATAATTCCGGCCCGGGTAATGTAACTAAAGCCATACGCCGTTCTGGAGGAAATACTAACTATTGGAATATACGACCCTTTTTACCAAGAGAAACCGCCGGGTATTTACCTATTTTTTATGCCACCTACTACCTTTTTGAATATGCAGAAGAGCATGGGCTATATGCTGATGCTAACTTTGACCTGCAACAGCATGAAGTAGATAGTATACAAGTAAAACAACTCATTTCGTTTGAACAGATTCAAACAGTCACCGGAATTGAAGCGGAATTGCTTGAATTTTTAAATCCGGCATACAAACTCAATATCATTCCTTATATTAAGGACAAAAATTACAGTTTGGTTTTACCAAAAAACTATATTGGTTTGTTCACCCAAAATGAGACTGCTATTTATGCTTATGCTGCTGCCGAAGAAGCTAAAAGAGAAAAACCACGCCCGGAATATACAGAGATGGATCAGCGGGTACGATACCGCGTAAGAAGTGGTGATTACCTGGGTAAAATAGCAGCGCGCTATGGTGTGGGTGTTCGGCAAATTATGCGATGGAACAATATGCGGTCTTCTAAGCTTCGGGTAGGACAGCGTCTCACAATCTATCCCAGAAGATTACCAGGTGGGACTGCTAAAAAAACCACCCAAACTAAAACAACACTGCACAAGCCCAAAGGTGCTTACGAAACTTATGTCGTGAAATCCGGAGATTCATTGTGGAGCATAGCCCAAAAATACCCATCGGTGAGTGTGGCACAGTTGAAATCCTGGAACAAACTTTCTAACAACAAATTGAAAGTAGGAACAAAACTCAAATTATATAAAGGTTAATCCATGAAACCACCATGTATAATTTTTTTTACACACAGAGATATGATTATGGTGGTTACATGTGTTACCTATAAAAAAACAAAATAATAAACACATGAAAAAATCATCTTTTTCTCTTTTAATAACAAGCATTGTTTTTTTAAGCCTATTCTTGCTGCTTTCTTGTGAAAACAAACCTTCTAAAAAATTACTACCCGGTTCCATTGGGCGTTTTAATGAACTGGTGGTGGTCATCAATGAAAAAGACTGGGAAGGTAAGATTGGTCTGGCCTTAAAAGAAGTTTTGGAAAGTGATGTGATAGGTTTACCACAACCCGAACCACAATTTTCGGTTACTCAAATAGCTCCCCGAGGATTTAATGGTTTTTTAAAACACAACCGGAACATTTTAAGGATTAATCAAGGAGAAAAAGCTACTATGAATATCTCTTATGATCAAGATGCAAAGGGACAAGTTATCGTTGAATTAATAGGGCCTACTAAAGATGCTATTGTTAATTTTATCAAACAAAATGAAAACGAAATAATTCAAATATTCAAACAACACGATCTGCAACTTGTCAAAAAAAGGTTATCTAAAAATTCGCATAACTTTCAAAAAACTAATTTTTTTAAAAATCAAAGCATTAGTCTCAATATACCCAAGGAATACCTGACAGTCAAAGACGAGAATGACTTTATTTGGTACAGAAGACGTATAGAACATTCTGGATATCAGGTGAATGGAAGTTTGAATATCATTGCTTATACCCTAAAGCTTGATTATACTTTGGATCAACTACAAGACAGCATAATTAACATTAGAAATGCGGTGGGTAAAAAATATATTCCAGGTGAAACAGAAGGTGGTTATATGATGACGGAAGCTGCTTATGATCCCCATATATACCCTGCTGAAATTGATGGTAAAAAAGCCCTCAAAGTCTTGGGCAAATGGGAAATATATAATGAGTTTGTTGCCGGCCCTTTTGTCAGTTATTTTGTACCCGACCCGGATAATAATCGTCTAGTTGTTGTAGAAGGTATTGTCTATGCACCTATTATCAAGAAGAGAGATTTTATCTTTGAACAAGATGCTATTTTGAATTCTTTGAAAATTCAATAATTCATCGGATGACTTTGAGTCATCCCATGAATTTACCGATCTTATTAACAATTTTATAAATATTGTTAATAAGTTGATTCTTTTTTTTACTTTTGTTATATGCAAATTTTTGTGTCATGACTTTAAGCAAATACATCAGTGATTTATTATACCGCTATGAATGTGTGATTATACCTGAATTTGGTGGTTTTTTGACTAAAACCATTTCCGCTCGTATTGATGAAAAAACACAAGTCATCTACCCGCCAACTAAAAAATTGAGTTTTAATTCCCATCTTAAAGAGAATGACGGATTGCTAGCTAACCATATGGCTGTATCTGAAAAAATACCGTATGATAGTGCGTTGAATTACATCCTTTTTGAAGTTGAAAACTGGCAGAAAAAATTACAAAATGAAAAGGTGGAATTAGAAGGGATTGGTGCTTTTTCGATTAATAACGAACAAAAAATACTATTTGAACCCAATCCTGATGCTAACTTCTTAATTGATTCTTTTGGTTTAAGTACCGTAAGCACTTCGCACATTGCCCGAAAAGATTATATGGAACAAGAGGTTGTCTTTGAATCTATTTCAGATCTTGTGAAAGCTCAACAAGTCGAAAAAGCAAAAACTAAAAAATCACCCCTTATTCCCATACTTCGTTATGCTGCCATTTTTGCTGTTTTACTTACAGCCGGTTTTTTTCTTGGTAAACAAATTCTCATTAACAATGCTTCATTAGAAAAATTATCCCTGAGCAAAGAAGCCCAGGAAAAAATAATAAACCAAAGAATACAGGAGGCTACTTTTGAAATAAACAAAGCCCTACCTGCTATCAATTTATACTTAAAAAAGGGAAAAACTGATTCTCAAGAGTTTGTTGATAAAACTGCTAAGACATCAAAAGATGCCTATAATTCAGAAATCGAAACACCGCTTATCAATGAATCAAATAAAGCCGATTTAAGCATTGAAAAACCATACCATATCATTGCGGGTGCATTTCGTGAACCAGCTAATGCGAGTAAAAAAATAAATCAACTGACAGAAAAGGGTTTTCCTGCTCATGCCGTAGGAAAAAATAAATTCAATTTGACACAAGTGGCTTTTGAAAGTTATGCTACAATGGAAGAAGCTAAAAAAGCTTTGGTAAAAATTCGCAAAACAGAAGCCCATGATGCCTGGATTCTCATAAAATAATTGAGTAGATGAAAGCCAAAACCCCTTCCGAATCCTTAACGATTTTAACCGATTATGTTTTGCCCGGCGAGACCAATCCTTTGGACAGTCTCTTTGGGGGAGAACTCTTAGCGCGTATGGATAGGGCTTGTGGTATTGCTGCACAGCGCCATGCGGAAAATATCGTGGTTACCGCTTCTGTCAACCATGTTGCTTTTAACAAATCTGTGCCTGTAGGTAGTGTGTTGGTCATTGAAGCCAAAGTGTCCAGGGCTTTTGGTAGTTCCATGGAAATTTATGCAGACGTATGGCGTGAATGTATGGAGGAGAAAAAACGCGTAAAGGTCAATGAAGGTATTTATACTTTTGTCGCTGTTGATAAAGAAGGTAATCCCATCCGTGTTCCAGCACTACAACCGGAAACCGAATTAGAAAAACAGCGTTATGATGCAGCGCTTCGGAGAAAACAACTTAGCTTGGTACTCTCCGGCCGTATGAAACCTGAAGAAGCTACCGAACTTAAAAAGTTGTTTTATGACAACTAACCAAACATTTGAATATAAAAAAATTGTTCCATAGCAAAACCTTGACATTTTACTACAAGTCAATACATTTGTCTGTGTTTAATGAACCTAAATTTGTGATATGAATTTTATAAAAAATTTATTGGTGCAAAAAAAACTTTTCTGGATTTTATATTTGTTATTCTTTATAGCAGGAATGCTGCTAGTATTGTTCACCGATCAATATGAACTTCATCAAAATATCAACAGCTACCATCAACCATTTTGGGATTTTTTCTTTAAATACGCAACATATTTAGGCGATGGTATTTTATATCCTCTAATCATTGTTTGCCTTTTTTTTATCAAGAGAGAATGGGTTATGGCCTTTATATATGCCGCACTTTTAAGTTTAATATTGAGTTATTTACTTAAACACTATGTTTTTACAGGACATCCCCGTCCCTATGAAATTTTCGGAAATAGTCTACACCTGATTGAAGGTGTTAAAATGAAACACTGGAATTCCTTTCCTTCAGGACACACCTTAAGTGCTTTTTCGATGTTTTCGTTGGGGATTTTTTTTGCCAAAAAGCATGTATGGCAAATACTCTGGTTTGGATTGGCTTTGATAGCTGCAATAAGCAGGGTGTATCTTTCACAGCATTTTGTAGAAGATATATTAGGAGGTTCTATTATAGGTATAGCTATTGCTTTGGCAGGTTATACATTTTGGTATAAATATCCGCTTAAGAAACCTAAACCCTAAAACAAACTAACCGAAAATTATAGTATAAATACTATTACACAAAAAATATTATAAATATTAAACACAATTATTTTGGGGGAACTACTGGAATATATATCACTAATTTCTACATTTTATAAACCCAATGTGCCGGATTTTGCTTGGTCACATCCTTCCAAATCTGGAATTTTAAAATAGTTTTACCGATCACTTTGTCCGTGTGTATAGTTCCTAAAGATTCTTTGGTATTGACCTTTTCTCCTTTTGACACATTGACTTTATCCAGGCCGGAATATACTGTAATATAGTTTCCATGTTGTAACAAAACAGATAGTATCCCATTTTGAGGGTTCTTTTGAATGGCCATCACTTTTCCTTCAAAAACCGCCAGGGCTTCAGCACCTTCGTTTGTAGCTATACGTACGCCACTACTTTCTATCGTTACCCCTGTTTTCATTGGGTCGGGTTGACGTCCAAAACCAACGGTTACCAAACCTTTTTGGACCGGCCATGGTAATTTACCTTTATTGGATGAGAATTCATTAGCTAAGGCTTTGGCTTCAGGGGTCAGGGCAAATTTTTCGCTCTTTGTTGTCCCCGAACTCTTAATCGCACCTTTAATTAAGTTTTCAATTTGTTGTGTCAGCTTTTGTTCCTCTTTACGTTTACTTTTAAGCTGATTGATATACTTTCGCTTTTTCTTTTTGTATTTGTCTACCAATTCTTGTTGCTTGTCTTTTTCTGTAGCCAGTTGTGATTGTTCGTATTTCTTTTCTTCTATCAGGTTACTTTTAGCATTTTTTAATACACTCAAGCTATCATTCATCACCCTTAATTTCATGGCTTTTTGTTGGATAATATCACCTTGGTTTTTTCTATACCTGGTATATTGCTTCATGTATTGAAAGCGTTGAAATGCTTGAAAAAAACTATCGGAAGAGAGGAGAAAAAGCAAACGGTTATTACCCGTACGATGTTGATAGGATTTTAAGATCATCAAGGCATATTCTTGCTTCAATTTATCAAGTGAGGTTTCTAATTGTCGAATTTTTTTTTCATTTTTTCCAATATCAGATGACATGGCGATGACTTCCTCATTAATAGTTGAAATAAGGTTTTCTCTGGTATCAATTTTTTTGTTCAAGTCATTGACCTCGTGGGTCAAAGTACGTTCTTTTTTCTTAGTGTTATCAAGATAAGTTTTAATCTTTTTTATTTCATTTTTCAAGGCTAATCTTTTGCTTTCCAATTTTTTACGCTGACTCTCTTGAGCAAAAATGATGTTAGATTGCCCCGTCAGCATCAAAAACAAAAAAATAAAAACTACTAACCTGTTCATTTTTACAAAATTATAGAAATATAAAAATATTCATTTTATCGGAATTTTTTATTTAATGGTGATTTTTTTATATCCACTTGGAATGTCAAACGGAAAGCTCAATGCTTTATTGAGTTCAATTTGCTTATACTCCATATTTACTAATGTCTTTTTTTGTTTGTGATGCGCTTTTATGGAAACATCTTTAGGTAAAAACTCATGATCTATTTTTTGATAAGCATCATAATCTATTTTCAGGTTGTCCTGAGGGCCGGATATCACTTGCTGGCTATCCAATTTATAATACACCGGGTTCATCCAAATATATATGTCATATAATTCCGATTGTGGTTTTGGATATAATAAATAAGATTGCTCATTAATTTTGCTTTCAATATTTTCAGAATCTAATTGAAAAAGGCTTTGTCCTAACAAAATATTTTGAACTTGTTCAAAGTCGACTTTTGTGCCCAAAAAATCTGAAAGCAAACCAAAATTACCTTGGAAATAGGTGCCTTTAATTTTTTCATAAAAGGCAACTTCATGGGGGGTTATTTTAATTTTTCCAACGGGAAAACCGAGAAATGAAGCACTCATCCAAATAACCTTATCTTTTTCCATGCGCAGTTTGACGCTTACATTTTGGGCTATTTTACCATCGTCATATTTTACTTTGAGTTTAGCAGACAAGGTCTCGGCATTAAACTCTTCTTCTTGATATTTTTGAATAATTTTTTGGGTGCTATAATTTTTCATTCGAATGGTTTTGGTTGTAGTAGTTTTACAAGAAGATAGCGTTATCACGAATGCAAAAAGTAAAGTAATCTTTTTCTGAAAAAATAATTTCATATTGCTTAAAATTAAATATAGTAACCTTGTAGATTTTTACAATTTTTGTACCAATTGTTTATAATAAGCCGCTTTTGAGGTTTTATTTAAGCCTATGTAGGCTTTGATCAAAGCTTCATAAAAACCTTTTAACAAAACATTATTTTCAAAAACAAAATCCAAACCAGTTTCTAAATTACTTGCTGCCTCCTGGTATTTAGTCAATTCATTAAGGGCTTTACCTTTTAATAGATATAAATAAGCTTGTGTAGGGTATAAAGCCAAAGCATTGTCTGTATCAGAAACTACTTTTTTGAACTCTCCAGCTTTAAATACATTTTCTATATCTTTTTGCAGGGCTTGATAATTGTTTTTTGGCGCTTTGGACCTGGTGCTTGAATGTTTATGGCTGGTTAAAACATCATCTCTATTATTGGATTCATTTGTTTTATCTGCTAAATTTTGCTCTTTATTAAAAAACTGCTTATAAAAATCTTTGGACAGGACGGGTATAGAATTTTGGTCTATTTCTTCGATGAGTGCTTTACCGGCTTCCATATTTTTGGTGCGGTAATAAAGCCTTAATAAATGGTCTGCTTCGGTATTTTTTCGTTGATATAATCTTCTTTGAATATCAATAGCTTGCTCAAAGTTAAATTGCCTTTCATAAATATCCCGTGATAAAGATAATGCCCAAAAATTTTCAGCATCTTGTGAGAGAATTTTATCACAATAATGATGGGCGTCCTCATATTTCTTTAATTCAAAATAATTTTTGGCTGTTTGAAGCCAAACTGATCTATTATCCGGATATATCCTTTCACACTTTCCTAAACTTTCTAGGGCCTTGGAGTAATTCTCTGTGTTATATGCTGTCAAAGCATTGATAAAATTACTTTTAAACTCCAGTAATTTTTTTTCAATTTCTAACTCATCTTGTAAAAAAGTAACCATCGCCTCTGCATGTTCTTCGGTATCGTCTTGAGAATAGCCAATGTGGGTAAGGCTTAGAAAAAATAATATGTAAAAGTAATTACGAATCATTATTTTAGATTGGAATAATCTCCCAAACTTACGGATTTAAATTTACCATCAAAATTTACATGGCTGCCTATCATACTTTGTTTCAAATCTGCATTCAAAATTACGGTATCATCTTGAATCAAAGAATCTTTAATAGTACTGTTTGTCACTTTACAGTTTTTACCTAACGAAACGTGAGGCCCTATGGTGCTATCTTTAATCACGACATCTTCGCCTATATAACATGGCGGTATAATCTTGCTATTTTTTAATGTTACTTTTTTGGAAACAAGATTTTTTCCATCTGCTGCTTCATAATCCAAAACTTTGTGATGGGTTATCACTGTTTCGTTCTTATTGCCACAATCCATCCAATCATCTACCGTTCCGGGCACCAGTTTAGCGCCATTTCTTTTTAGGTTTTCCAAAGCATCTGTAATTTGATACTCTCCACCCTTTCCTCTAATATTATTATCAATTAAAAGATTAATTTCTTGTTTTAATTTTTCACCTTCTTTGAAATAATATATCCCAATAATGGCCAAATCCGACACAAATGTGTCTGGTTTTTCCACAAAATCAGTGATATACCCATCTTGTAATTTTACCACACCAAATTGTTCTGGGTTAGGAATTTTTTTTACCCAAATAACTCCGTCGGCTTTATCGTCTAGTGTAAAATCCGCTTTAAAAAGTGTATCGGCAAAAGCCACTACACAGGGACCTTCTAATACCGCTGCTGCCTGATAGATGGCATGAGCCGTTCCCAAAGCTTGTTCTTGAACAAAAACATGTGCTTTACTATTTAAACTGCTTGCAATTTCGGCTAATTGCGCTTCTATATTTTCGGGGAAACCTTTAGATTTTGGCCCTATGATAAAGGCAATATCGGTGACTTTTTGTCCTACCACTTGAACAATTTCTTCCAACAATCTTTCCACTATTGACTTCCCGGCTATTTTGGTTAGGGGTTTTGGCACAGTCAAAGTATGAGGTTTTAAGCGTGAACCAATACCGGCCATAGGGATAATAATTCGCATTTTATATTTTTTATCAGTTTTTCAATGGGCTAATATACGATAATCTAAAGGGGTATAATTAAGATAAATTTAATATTTTTAATGATCAAATTAAAAATAATACTATGCAACTTATCGATGAAAAAATCATGGACTATGTCCTAAAATATTCTTCTCCGGAACCTAAAATTCTACAAGAACTAAGACGTGAAACCTGGCAAAAAGTGATTGCTCCTCGCATGTTAAGTGGCCCTGCTCAAGGACGTCTACTAGCCTTACTTTCAAAAATGATTCAACCGAAAAATATATTAGAAATAGGCACTTATACCGGTTATGCAACACTTTGTTTAGCAGAAGGACTAAGTAAAAATGGCCTAATTCACACCCTAGACAAAAATGACGAATTGCTGAAAATTCAGGAAAAATACTTTCGAAAATCTATATATTCAAAAAAAATTATCAAATATACCGGAGAGGCACTTCAGATAATACCTAAGCTTGATGTGAAGTTTGATTTGATCTTTTTAGACGCTGATAAAAAAAATTACCCACAGTATCTAGATTTGATCTATGACAAATTAACTTCAGGTGGTATATTGCTTAGTGACAACGTATTATGGGGTGGAAAAGTAACTAATAAGATTGCTGTAAATGACCTTGACACCCAACAAATACATGTTTTTAACAAAAAAATCAGCATGCATAAAGATTTTGAAACCATTATTTTACCAATTAGAGATGGCATAAGCATCAGCCGAAAAAAGTAAATATATGTCAGCAATATTCATTGAAAAAGCTCATTATTTATGAAATTTGTTATAAATTTGCCAAAATTTCCTTTTGGGATAAAGGATTTTTTGTAATTTTGAAAATAATCCTAATTAATTAAAAGTAAATTCAATATGAAAAGTTTTAAAATTGCCTTTATGGCTTTGTTAGTAACAGTTGGTTTTATCAACTTGAATGCCCAAGATAAGAACAATCCATGGGCAATTAATTTTGGTGTCAATGCTATTGACTATCATCCTACCAATTATGAAGGAAATCTTACCACTAACGGTAATGATTCCGGTATGTTTGATGAGTTTTTCAATATGCAAGATCACTACAACATGATCCCTACCATTTCTTCTATTCATGTAGGTAGATATCTAAATGATGGTTTCTCTTTAGAAATTGGTGCAGATGTAAACAAAATCACCATCATGGGAAATGCCCCTGAATATAATCCTGGTGATTTGGCTTTCTTAAGCGCGAATGGTGCTATCAAGTATGACTTGAGAAACCTATTCGGTTCTGAAGGTTGGTTTGCTCCTTACTTAGCAGTTGGTGGTGGATATGACTGGTTAGACTGGGACGGTTATGGTAAATTAGATGGAGGTCTTGGCTTTGATTTCTGGTTACATGATAATGTAGCATTGAATATTCAATCAAAATACAATCATGCATTTGATGATGCATTCAAACCTTACTTCCAACACAATTTAGGTTTATCAGTTAAGTTTGGTGGTGTTGATACTGATGGTGATGGTATCTATGACGACGAAGATGCTTGTCCAAATACTTTTGGTTTAGAAGCATTCCAAGGTTGTCCTGATACTGATGGTGATGGAATTAAAGATGGTGACGACAAATGTCCTAACGTAGCAGGTCCTGTAGAATTCAATGGATGCCCTGATACTGACGGTGACGGTATATGTGATATTAATGACTCTTGTCCTGAAGTAAAAGGGCTTAAAGAGTTTAAAGGTTGTCCTGATACCGATGGTGACGGAATCGTAGATGCAAAAGATGCTTGTCCTGAAGTAGCTGGTCCTTCAGCCAATAAAGGTTGTCCTTGGCCTGATACTGATGGTGACGGAATCTTAGATAAAGATGATAAATGTCCTAAAGAAGCAGGATTAAAAGAACTTGACGGTTGTCCAGCTCCTAAAGAAGTTATCTCAGTTGAAGCAGAAGCACAATTAAAAGACTATGCCAAAACTATTTACTTTAACTCTGCAAAATCTACTTTCAAATCTGGTGTAACTGAAAAATTAGACGCTATCGCCGCTATCATGAAAGAGTTTGACAGAGCAAACTTTATCATCGAAGGTCATACCGATAGCCAAGGTGCTGAAGCTTACAACCAAAAATTATCTGATAGCAGAGCCAATGCTGTAAGAGACTATTTGGTAGGTAAAGGTATTGCAGCTAGCAGACTAAGTGCTGTAGGATTTGGTGAAAACTATCCTGTTGCCGACAACAAAACTGCTGCGGGTAGAGCCGAAAACAGACGTGTTGAAATCAATTTGAAAAAATAATTTCATCTTATAAATCATTAAAGAATCCCGCCTTTTCGGCGGGATTTTTTTTGCTTTAAATTTTTTTTAATCCTTTAATAGTAAATTTGTTTGTTGATAAACTTTTACGAACCCATGCCATCATTTCTTTCAAAAGTAGCTAATAAGGTTCTTGCTAAACATCAGGGTTTGGCAAATGTTTGCTTTGTACTTCCCAATCATAGAGGAGGAATTTACGTGAAAAATGAACTAATACAATTGATGAAACATACCGGATTTCTTCCCAAAATCATCACTTTTGATTACCTGGTTGAAGAAATAAGCGGCCTGACCAAAATATCAGAAATCGCACTTTTGTTTGAATTTTATAAGGTCTATCAAAAAGTAACTTCTGAAAAAGACCGAGAAAGCTTTGAAAGTTTAAGTAATTGGGCGCCAACACTCCTAAATGATTACAATGAAATAGATATTGAACTCGTCTCACAAAAAGATATCTTTCGAGATTTAAAACGAATTAATGAAATTCAAAATTGGGAACCTCAAACCGAACTTTCTAATAAATATCTTACTTTCTTCCAAAACATTGACGCTTATTATACAGCCCTTTCCCAAAATTTAATAAACAACGGACGAGTCAATCAAGGGCTTATGTTTAAAATAGCCCTTGAAAATCTGGATTCCTATATCTCTAAAACCAACACACATTTCATTTTTGTCGGTTTCAATTACCTGCGAAAAACCGAAGAAAAGATTATTGAAAAATTGCTGAAAATAAATCGAGCTGAAAATTATTGGTATCGCTATTCCGAATCTAAGTTGAATAATATCATTAACAACACTTACCTTGATCAATACCTCAATAAATGGGCTGAATTTAAAGAACATAATACTATTATTAAAGCCGAATATAAACCAACCCCAAAAAAGATTCAACTTTATGCTTTGCCCCAACAAGTGAGCATGATGAAATATGCAGCTGAACTATTGTCTTCGCAAAATTCATTAGAAAATACCGCATGGATTTTAGCCGACCAAAAAACCTTACCTGTGGCATTGAACAGCATTCCGGATGAGATTCATGATATCAATATTACGATGGGTTTATCACTCAAATACCAGCCTGTTTCTCAAGTAATTAAAGATCTGTTTAAACTTCACCTATCCTATCAAAATAAAGAAAAAAAAGAAGTCTATTACAAAGATTTTTTACGTGTCTTAGAACATCCTTTCATTTTAAAAAACCTACCGGAAATTCAAAAAACAGTGATTTCTATTAGACAAAACAACAATAGATATTTTGATATCAATAACATAAAGAAGCTTTTTGGTAAAAATATGCCCAAAGCTTTTCTTGATCTTTTCCTACTTGTTGAAGCGAACAAATCTTTATCACTCTTAGAAAGGATTAATGAATTTATATATTCTCTTCAAGATAAAAATGCTGTCGAAATCCTACAAAAACACCTACAACTCAACCTCCAATTGATTCAATCTGTCGAAGACAATTTGAAAGAAATAAATCTGAGTTCTTTGTTTAAGATATACTCAAACCTGATTGATAATGAATTGATTAACTTTATCGGAGAACCCCTAAAAGGTCTCCAAATTATGGGTTTTTTAGAATCACAGAATATTGATTTTGAGCGCGTTATCATTACATCTATGAACGAAGGCATTTTCCCTAATACGAGTAAAAAAGCTAGTTTTATCCCCTTTGATATTCGAAAAACCTATGCTTTAAAAACACATCATGAAGAAACTAAGATGACCAATCTATTGTTTTTGGACTTGCTTTCTAAAAGCAAAGAAATACACTTACTTTACAATAATCAGGTAGATGTAATGGGTGGTGGCGAGATGAGCCGGTTCTTACAACAATTGCTTTGGGCTTTGCCAAATGTGGAACATCATGAGGTTTCCGTACCGGTAAACTATCAAAAAACAGAACCCATTTCTATTCCCATAACCCCGAAGTTGATCCGGGAACTAAAAGACCTTCTTCAGGAAAAAATTTCTCCTTCGGCCCTCATCTCTTATATCTACAACCCTATTGCTTTTTACCAACAATATGTGTTAAAACTCGATGAACGGGAAGAAATTGAGGAGTCGGCTGCCGACAATACCCTGGGTAGTATCTTACATGAAAGCTTAGAGCGATTGTATACCCCTTTTGTTGGAAAACATTTAGAAGTTAATCATCTGGAAGGCATCCTTACAAACATAAGAAACATGGTGGTGGATACATTTGTCAAAATTTATAAAAGCAAACAGATCCATACCGGAAAGAACAAACTCATTTTGGAGATTATCATACAATTTATACGTCGTTTTGTCCAAAAAGAAATAGCCGAACTCAAAGCCGGACACCAAATAAAAATACTGGCACTTGAAGAGCAGGTAGAAACAAAAGTGTCGTTTAAAAAACTAGATATCCCGGTCAATTTTAAAGGCATAATTGACCGTATTGATTTGTATGACAATCAATTACGTATCATCGATTACAAATCCGGAAAAGTGGAAAGAAGCCAATTAAAAGCGAGTGATCTTGACAAGCTCATCACAGATTATAAATATTCCAAAGCTCTACAAGTACTGCTCTACGCCTATATGTACACGCAAAAGCATCCTGAGGTTATAGGCCTACCCATACTAGCCGGTATTTATAGTTTTAAAAATCTGAACGCAGGATTATTACCGGTCAATTTTGGGGAAGGGCGTCAAAAAGATTATACCATTACTTCGGAAAGATTAGGGATGTTTATGGAATATATAGAGGCTTTGATCCTGGAAATATTGGATCCTAAGATTGGTTTTGTGGAAAAGGAGTATTGAAAATTTGTAATTGTGAGAAAATTATTATTTATCTTATTTGTATTATCCTTATCAATGTTTGGACAAAACGATGCCGATGGATGCTTTTTTGTGCCACATCCTGAAATGTACAATACGGCCAATTTTTCTAGAACGGTCAAATCTGACTTTTCGGCTGACGACCCATATGTGTTAAGACTTTTGTTTCATCTAACTAGAAATAGTAATGGTGAAAACATACTTGGAGTAACAGAGGACGACTTTATGAGAGCCGTTGCTAGATTGAATATTGAGTTTAATCAGTTTAATATCTTTTTTAAGTATAACGGAATAAAGTGTCTTGATGATGATGCATTTGTGGTTGTAGGTCCAACTTGGACCGAACTTCGAGACGAAGTAATAGACACAGGAAACTATGATGATGAAAGTATTAATCTTTTTGTTGCGCCAATAGGTAATGCTGCCTATTTTCAGTACTCAGATGTCTTCTGTAAATATACTAATTTCAAGAGTGAAACAAATACATCTATTATCCATGAAATGGGTCATGCGTTATCACTTTTGCATATTTTCGACGGAACCCTTCCTTCAACAGATTTTATTTATGATAACTTGCCTCTATGTGATGATAATCCTCTACCCAGATTGGCAATTCCAAAGTTTGACCCAACTCCAGTTTATCCAGACACGTATCCAACAAGCCCCGAAAACGTCACCAGAGATCCAAACAATCAATATTATAATGCAGACGAAGCAGGTGATTTTGTTATTGATACAAGTGCTGCATTCTGGTCCTATAAACAACATGCCTGCGTAGATTACTCAAGCAATCCCCATGTCAAATATTTTGTAGCAGACCCCAGAATAGTGGATGAAGTTGGAGAAATGTATGTAGATCTAGTGGACGAAATTAATAATTTTCTTGACTATTTAGATCTAGATGGTTTACGAGACCATTTTTCAGATGGCCAAGGTGTAAGGATGCGAGAAGCCATTGAAAATGATATTTTTGGAGTGTTGCAACAAAAATTGACTACTATTGCTTCACTGTATGAGCCCTATGAAGGAGTTTATTTTACTAGTGGTAATTATCTAGAGTATCTTGCAAATCCACCACATTTTCAACCAGGTTTTGATTATTATTTTGTAGAGTGTGGAGATGGCAGTAACGAGCAGTATGTATCACCAACTCCTTATGGTCAGACATTTTCCTATACTACTATAATTGTACACTCACAGCCAAAAACAGACTTAACAGGTAGAGTTAAACACCCAAACCATTCAGCAATTAGAATAAATCAATCAGACAATTCAATACCGCATAAATGTTGGAATAATTGGAATAAAAGTGCATCAAGTGGAAGTATTACAAAGTTCAATGATGGCGTTATAAACACAAATGTCACTATTTATCCAAAAGATTCCTTACAAATAAATGATTCAAATTTAATTCCAGACTTAATTAATGGTTTATATAAAATTGACAAGCAATATAACGATGGTAGCCAAGAGCAAAATATAATAATAAAAAATAATGAATAAATTTCTTTTTCTTTTTCTTTTTATAGCAAATATTGGATTTTTACAAGCCCAATATACAGCTATTCCGGATAGTGGATTTGAACAAAATCTCATAGACCTTGGAATAGATTCCGAAGGAATTCTAGATGGGCAGGTTTTAACCTCTGATATTGATATCATTACTAACTTACACCTAACAAATGTAATATATACTTTAGAAGGGATTGAAGGATTTAGTAGTTTAGAATACTTAGATGTAAATTTGTGTCTCATAAGCTTTATGGACCTGAGTCAGAATACTGCTCTTACATATTTGGATTGTAGGTGGAATGAATTGACAGATCTGGATTTAAGCAATAATACCAGTTTAGAATATTTAGATTGTTATGGTAATGATTTATTGACTCTTTCGGTTCAGAATAATCCAAATCTTGTTTTTCTAGAATGTGGAAATAATGGTCTATTAGCACTAGATGTGTCCCAAAATCCATTGTTGGAAACTTTAAAATGTGAATCAAATAGTATTTCTGAACTAATTATCACACAAAACCCGTTGTTGGAAACTTTAAAATGTTCTGCTAACAATATACCCGCAATAGATGTAAATCAAAATACACTATTAGAACATCTTGAGGTTAATGATAATGAAATCCAAGATATTGATATAAGTCAAAATACAATTTTAGGAAGGTTTGAGTGTGCTTGGAACCAAATATCTGTTTTAGACCTGACAAATAATTCTGGTATATGGCGTTTTAGGTGTAATAATAACTATTTAACAAGCCTTGATTTTAGAAACGGAAACAACACAATTGTAACTGACTTTGTCTCCACAGGGAACCCAAACTTAACATGTATTTTTGTGGATGATGCGCAATACAGTACAGATAATTGGTTGAATGTTGATCCGGGAAGTACATTTGTTGAAACACAAGCAGAATGCGATGCTATTGGTATCGTTGATTACGGTTTAACAGATACCTTAATAGTTTATCCAAATCCGGTTTTTGAAACTTTCTATATTGAGAAGGAACAACAGGTAAAACAAATAAAAATATATTCTATCACAGGAGAATTGATTAAAACTTGTGGAAATCAAGAAAAATATCAAGTATCAGAATTAGTTGATGGAATATATATACTAAAAATGTTTTTTAAAAATGGAATAATACAACAAAAATTGATAAAGAGATGATGTACATTGGCTAACATTGGCTACAAACAATTGCTACAGCAGTGATTGTTTGAAAATTATAGCTAAATTTGAAATGAATAATAAAAAAAGGAAAATCGTGCTATGAAACTCACAACTGTTCGTAGCCGAGACCGTTAATTAAACCCTCATTACCTTATGAATCCCCTCATGTAAAGAGATAAAAGTCTCGGTACGTGCCACCCCTTTAATTTCCTGGATTTGTCCATTTATTATCTCCATCAAATGCTGGTTATCACGAGCATATACCTTGGCAAATATGGAATAATTTCCTGTTGTGAAGTGTGCTTCGACCACTTGAGGTACCTGCTCCAATGCTGATAAAACTCGCTGGTAATCTTTTGCTTTTTCCAAGAAAATACCGAGATAAGAAATGGTTTTGTAGTTTAACTTGGCGTAATTCAGCTTGGCGGTAAATCTTTCTATCACACCCTGCTCCTGTAATTTGGTAATGCGTTGCTGGGTGGCTACATTGGAGATGTTTAAATCTTTGGAAATGGCCGTAATACTCTCACGGCTGTTTTTTAATAAAGCATTTAAAATTTGAATATCAATTGAGTCAATCATTTATTTTTTTAATTTATTATTGCAAATATATTTAATTTTTATATTTTTGACAATTAATAACTTAAATATTTTAAAAAATGTGTGGAATTGTAGGCGTATTTGACCTTAAAAAACCGGCAGAGGAGCAACGGCACAAAGTATTGGAATTGTCCAAAAAATTACGTCATCGCGGCCCGGACTGGAGTGGTATTCACACCACTCCGCAAGCCATTTTAGCTCATGAGCGTCTGGCAATTATTGATCCTGCATCCGGGCAACAACCTTTGTTTAACGAAGACAAAAGCGTATCGCTTGCCGTCAATGGGGAAATATATAACCACCTGGAATTACGAAAAGAATTTGAAGGTAAATACCCCTTCAAAACCGAATCAGATTGCGAGGTGATTATTCCTTTATATGAAAAGTATGGTGCTGATTTTTTGGATAAACTAAATGGTATTTTTGCCTTTGTTCTATTCGACCAAAATACCGGAAAATATATGGTAGCCCGTGACCATATGGGTATTATTCCCCTCTACCACGGCTGGGACGAAATGGGACAATACTATGTGGCTTCAGAACTAAAAGCCCTGGAGGGCACTTGTAAAAAAATTGAAGTTTTCCGACCGGGACATTACCTAACTTCAGACAATCCTAAACCTAAAAGATGGTATGTGCGAGATTGGATGGAGTATAAAAACGTAAAGGACAACAAGTCAGATAAAAAAGCCTTACGCAAAGCCTTAGAAGATGCCGTTCATAGACAATTGATGTCCGATGTCCCCTATGGTGTTTTACTTTCAGGTGGCTTAGATTCCTCACTCACCGCTGCCATTGCCAAAAAATATGCCGAAATGCGCGTGGAATCACATGACACCCAGCGAGCCTGGTATCCTCAGCTACATTCTTTCGCTATAGGTTTGGAAGCTTCACCTGATTTGGCTGCTTCTAAAAAAGTGGCTGAAGAAATTGGCACAGTACATCATGAAGTATATTTCACTGTTCAACAAGGCTTAGACGCTGTTCGTGATGTAATCTATTATCTGGAAACTTATGACATCACCACCGTACGAGCAGCTACTCCGATGTATTTATTAGCAAGAGTAATCAAATCCATGGGCATCAAAATGGTGCTGTCAGGAGAAGGTGCCGACGAGATTTTTGGTGGTTATTTATACTTTCATAAAGCCCCCAATCCTAAAGAATTTCATGAAGAAACAGTGGAAAAACTGGAAAAACTCCACTTATACGATTGCCTACGAGCCAATAAATCGCTTGCCGCCTGGGGTATCGAAGGACGTGTCCCATTTTTGGATAAAGAATTTATGGATGTAGCTATGCGTTTAAACCCAAAAGACAAAATGTGTGGCAACGGAAAAATTGAAAAACACATTCTCCGTGAAACCTTTGAGGACTACCTGCCAAAAGAAGTAGCCTGGCGACAAAAGGAACAATTCTCTGACGGAGTGGGTTATAGTTGGATCGACAGTTTAAAAGAATTGGTCCTGGAAAAAGTAACTGATGAAATGATGGAGCAGGCAGCTTATCGCTTTCCCTTACAAACCCCAAAAACCAAAGAAGAATATTACTACCGTAGTATCTTTGAAGAGCATTTTCCTTCAAATGCTGCAGCACTATGTGTGCCTTCACTAGCTTCCATAGCTTGTTCTACACCTCGTGCATTAGAATGGGATGAAAGTTTTAAAAACCAAAACGAACCTAGTGGACGCGCTATTAAAATGGTGCATGAGGATGCTTACGAGTAAAAGTTATTTTACCGTAGAGTTTCTTATAATTAACTTTGTTTTTATCTCAACCGTTTTATTGTCAATTTCTGAGTCTGATTTATTTATTTTATCAATTAAAAAATTGACTGCGGTACGACCTATTTGTAAGCCGGGTTGATCAATCGTTGTTAAATTAGGTTCAATTACTTCAGCTAATGATGAATTGCTAAAACCCACAACCGCAATATCTTCAGGAATTCGCAAACCGGATTTTTTAATAATCTGAATGGCTCCTACTGCAGCACTATCAGTAATGGCAAATATAGCATCGGGTAAATTTTTTAAATTTAGAAGTTCTTTGGTTAATTCTTTTCCTCTTTCCAGATTAATATCAAGACAACTTTTTACATAATCATGCTCTAACTCAATATTATTATCTGCTAAAGCCTTTAAATAGCCTTTATATCTTTTCTCAGAAGTATACGAATATTTACTTTCTTTTAGAATAGCAATTTTCCTTTTTCCTATGCTTATCAAATGCTTTACTGCATTATATGCTGCCTCTTCTTCGTTAATTACAATGCGTGTACAAGGAATAATACTGCTCACTTTGTCAAACATAACCATAGGTATATTAGAGCTTGCCTTAAATAAATAATCCGTATCTGTTGAATTTTTTGACAATGATATTAAAATCCCATCAACGCCAAACTGTAAAAGCGCATTAAACATTTCTTCTTCTTTTTTTACATCGTTATTTGATTCTGTAATCATTACACGATAAGACCTTTTTTCAGCTTCAGATAAAATTCCTTTTAAAACTATAGAAGTAAAATATAAACTTACGGTAGGCACAATTACACCAATGATGTTTGACTTAGAAATACGAAAAGCCCTCGCCATGAGGTTAGTGGTGTAATTGAGTTGCTTGGCTTTTTCTAAAACCCTTTTTTTAGTTTTTTTACTTATCCCCGGTTTATCATTAATTACTCTTGAAACCGTCGATATGGATAAATTTAGAGATTCAGCTATATCTTTTAAATTTGTTATTTTACTCATAAACTCACAAAGTTAACATTAAGTTTAGATTTACGCAAACGTTTGCGTTGCGTTTTTTTCCTTTTTTCTCTCAAAATCAAGTTTTTGTCAAATACATTTGTTGGAAATAATTTTAAATCAAATAATATTATGATGAAAAAAGCATTACTATTAAGTTTAAGTTTCTTTTACTTTAGTGTACTATGGTCACAAACTGAAATATCTGGTACAGTTAAAAACCAAAATGGGATGCCTGTTCCGGGGGCCAATATTGTACTTAAGAACTCAGATCAAGGCTCGGTTACCGATTTCGATGGTCAATTTGTTTTCAGCACAAATCTTTCAGGTCAACAAGACTTAGAAGTTTCATACGTTGGTTACAAGACTTTTAGTCAAAGTATAGATTTAAGTGGAGAAAAAATAATGTTAGATATTGTTTTGGCAGAAAGTAGTAATACTTTAGACGAGGTGGTTTTAACTTCATCTGCAACTTTTAGGTCTCAAAAAAATGTGCCTATGTCTATTAGTTCTGTAAAACAATCTTCTATAACAAAAATTAGTCCTAATAGCCAAGCGGATATTATTAGAAGTGTTCCCGGTATAACTGCCGAAGGTGGTGGAGGTGAAACTGCCTCTAATGTCTTTGTAAGGGGATTACCATCTGGTGGTCAATATGTATTTAACCCATTACAATATGATGGTATGCCTTTAATGAGCACATTTGGCTTAAATTCTTCTGCACATGATGTTTATGCCAGACCCGATATAGGGATGAAAGGAGTTGAATTTGTTCGAGGTGGCGCATCTGTTCTTTATGGAGCAGGATCTGTTGCCGGCATCATAAACTATACTAGTAAAACAGGAGATGCAAACCCCGGTAATATTATCAATTTAGAATGGGGAGAAAAAGGTAGATTAAAAACTGATTTTTATACAGGAGGAAAACTTGGTGGAGAGAATTCTAATACTTACTACGCATTTACCGGCTTTGCCAGATATGATGAAGGACCTATTGTTACAGGATTGCCAACTAAAGGAATACAGTTTAGAGGTAATATTAAACAAAAATTTGACAAGGGCTCTTTTACCCTTCATGGACAATTAATAAATGATAATGCCCAATTTTTCATGCCCTTACCTCTTGAAGGTGGAACAAGGACTAGAATAGCAGGAAATGATGGTGAAGAAGTTTACCAACTTTTATCGTCGCAATTAGCAAACACATCGTTCAAAACACCGGGAGGTAGTTATATAAGCCCAATTGAAGATGGTGTTCATACAGGGGGTGGATATTTAATGTCCGATTTTAAATATGACCTTGCTGAGGATTTGAAAATGAAGGCTAAAGTTAAATACGCTAAATATCAACATAATTTTGCCCTATATATTGGTGGAAATGGCAATGTAGGACCTGATGGTGAAGGAAGTAATCCTTTAACATTAGACGATTATGTTAACTTTTTAGATGAAAATAACCAAGGTTATTCTGCAACTTTTTTAGGTTCAGACCAACAATTGTCAGGTAACACACTAGTCGTTAACAACTTACATATTGACAGACTAAGACCTATGACAGATTATTCGGGTGAAGCATCACTTACAAAAAGAATAGAAACTTCCAGTGGTAATTCGCATAATATCACTTTAGGTACTTTTCTTGCAAGAACAGAAGCAGAAGATATAAATTATCAATACAGAGTTCTCTCTGAATTTAATAATGATCCTCAATTGATAAATTTAAATTACACCGATGGCTTAGGAGCTAATGTAATTTATTCTGAAGGGGGGCTTTATAACAGGATAGGAATGACTTCTAATAAATATCTTGAGCAAAATAGATCTGCCTTATTTATCACGGACGAAATGGTTTTGAATAGATGGCGCTTTGACGTTGGGTTTAGGTACGAAAACACAAAAGGAAGATTTAATAATGGAGGTATTGCTTCAGAGACAGTATATAGTAATGCAGAACTAACACCAGAATTATCAGATGTAAAATTTGCCGATGGTAGTTTTGTACGAGCAAATGTTGAGGCAAACGATTGGGCAGTTTCTCTTGCTGGTCTTTATGAATTAAATACTGATTTAAATCTTTATGCAAACTTTTCTAAAGGTTACTTCTTCCCCCAATTAAGAGGTTTTTCTCCTATTGCTAACGATGTAACAGGTAGTAAATACGATTCAGAAAAAATCTTACAGTTTGAAGCAGGAGCTAAATTAGGTAAAGAAAAATTATCTGGTTCTTTAGCAGCTTATTATGTTACGCTTAAAGATAGAATTAAAATTACTCAGGCGATAACCAATGGTCAGTTAGTTGACCAAACTCGTTCAGAACAAAATACGGCTACAATTGGTGTAGAAGCCAATTGGAATTATAGTATTACAGATAATTTAAACTTCACAGGAGGGGCAACCTATCAAAACCATGAAATAACCAAAAACACTGACGAAGATTTGATAAACGGAGGTGTTGTTTCTGCTAATGAAGGAAATGAATTGGCAAGACAACCTAAATTTATGACTAACTTAGGCTTATACTTTGACAATAACCAATTTGATGCGAATGCTTCATTAAATCATACCGGAAAGAAATTTGCTGCGGATAATAATATTGTTGAATTAGATCCTATATCTATTGTAAGATTAGGAGTGGGTTATTCTTTTGGTTTTAATAATGACTCTGATAACACGATGAGAATTGGTGCTTCAGTTTTTAACTTATTAGATGCTGAAGGTGTTACAGAAGGTAATCCAAGAGATGTAGGTCAAACTGAAGGTGCCTTTTTCTTTGGTCGACCCATTTTACCTCGTAGAATGTTTATAACAGCTACTTTTAATTTTTAATTTGAATTAATTTTTTGTTTGATTAAGGCTGTCTAAAAAGATTCAATTGTTTTTTAGACAGCTTTTTTTAAATTAATTATATGGAAAGTCTTAGCTCACAATCTTTAGAAGTTTTGAAAAATAACTCTAAAGGTTTCTATACAGTACCTTCAGAAAACTTATATCCTTATCAATGGCTATGGGATTCAGGGTTTATAGCTATAGGCTGGGCTTACTTCAACCCAAAAAGAGCACAATTAGAGATAAAAAGCTTATTAAAAGCTCAGTGGAAAAATGGGTTTTTACCACATATAATATTTCACAAGCTGTCAAAAAGTTATTTTCCCGGACCTGATTTTTATAATGCCAGTCTGCATAAAGATGCAAATCTAGATGTCCCAAGCTCTACACTCACACAACCACCGATCATTGGTTTTGTAATGCAAGAACTTTTAAAAATTGTAGAGGATAAAAAAGACATGTTGAGTTTTATTGATAAATACATTGATCAGGTTTATCTCAATCATCATTACTTTTACACCAAACGAGACCCCTTACATGAAGGGCTGGTCTATATATACCATAATTGGGAATCAGGCACAGATAATTCGCCTGTTTGGGACTCTGTTTTTAAGAACATAAAAAACGTAAAGAGTTATAATTTTACACGTAGAGATACTCAAAATGTAAGTCAAGAACAAAGACCCTTAAAAGAAGAATATAACTACTATTTACATATCATAGATATTGCCAAAAAATTTAACTATGATGATGAAAAAATATTCTTACATAGCCCTTTTTTAATTCAAGACCCCTTATTCAACAGCCTACTTATAAAATCTAATCAAAGTCTAATTTATTTATACAAAAAACTTAACAGAGGTTTTGATAAAATTAAAATTCTTGAAAAATGGAATGAAAAAGCTATTCAAAATATGAATAAAAAATTATACAACAAAAAACTCCAGGCTTATGTTCATTACGATCTAAGATCTCAAAAACAAATTGAATTGTTGACCTCTTCTTCTTTTGCCCCATTATTTGCTAAAATACCAGAAAAAGAAAGAGCAGAAAATATTAAGAAAAATTTATTTGTCAATTATACCCCCAATGATTATTACAATTTACCGTCCTATGATCCATCAGATGATGCTTTTGAAGCGCAGCGATATTGGCGTGGTCCTGTTTGGATAAATTTAAATTGGATGCTCTATAAAGGTTTAAAAGCTTACGAATACCGCCAAGAAGCAGAAATAATAAGACAAGATAGCCTTGAAATAGTTAAAAAAGCCGGTTTTTATGAATATTTTGACCCCCGAAAGTCAAAATATGACAACACAAAATGTACTGCTGGTTATGGGGGCAAAAAATTTTCATGGACTGCTGCATTAATCATAGATTTAATAAATCAAAAATAAACGGAAATGAATACATTAGACTACATAATTGTTGGTATATATATTATTCTCTTTTTAGGATTAGGCTACTTTTTTAAAAAAAATAAAAATTCTAAAGATTACTTTCTGGGGGGTAAAAATATGGGATGGTTTCCTTTGAGTTTATCAACAATGGCTACACAACTTTCTGCCATAAGTTTTATATCGGCTCCTGCTTTTGTCGGGTTAAAATTGGGGGGAGGTATGAAATGGCTCACATTTGAATTAGCGGTGCCCTTAGCCATGGTTTTTATAATGTTAGTCATAATTCCGCCACTATTTAGATCGGGTATTATTAGTATCTACGAATATGTTGAAAATCGGTTTAGCGCGTCTACTAGGCTTATACTAAGCATCGTTTTTCAAATTAGTAGAGCTTTAGGTACAGGCGTAATGGTATATACTATTGCTATAATTCTTCAGGCTGTTTTAGACATAGAATATATTTATACTATACTTATCATCAGTGTGATTACCATTATATACTCTTGGCAAGGAGGCATGAAAGCAGTTGTATGGGGAGATACGATCCAAATGATCATACTTTTTACCGGCTTGATAATCAGTTTGTATTATGGCTACCAATTATTTGACAATCTTGGTGGTTTTGCACAAGGTTTCCCGGCAGAAAGATTAAAAGTTATCGACTATAATTTGGGTATAGGAGAAGGAGAAGAGTACGGATTAATTCCTATGATTGTTGGTGGTTTCTTTTTGTATGCTTCTTATTATGGAACCGATCAAACTCAAGCTCAAAGAATGCTCTCTGCCAAAAATGAATCTACCATACGTAAATTACTCTTGGCAAATGGGTTATTGCGTTTTCCTGTTGTTCTAGTTTATAGTATCATGGGGCTAATCATTGGAGGAATTGTAATGCTGTCTCCGGATTTTTTAAACGATATTGCCCTTACTACACAACGCTACTTTCCAGATGAATACGCGGCCAATGGTATAAAAGCCGATTTGATGATTCCGGTATTTATAGTTAAATATCTGCCTCATGGACTCATTGGTATATTAATGATTGGTATTCTCTCAGCGGCTATGTCTTCATTAAGCTCAACGGTAAATTCTCTTTCTGCTGTTTCGGTTGAAGACTTTTTTAATAGAGGAAAAAAATTAAATCAAAAAAAATATATGAACATTTCCAAAATAGCTGTTGTATTTTGGGGAATCGTATGTATTTCTGCATCTTTTCTTTTTGGAGGAAGTGATAGTGCAGTGATTGAAATAATCAATGCCATTGGTTCCGTTTTTTACGGACCTGTATTAGTTACTTTTTTATTAGCTATTTTTTCAAAAAAAGTAAATCACATCGGCATGAATACTGGTATAATCACTGCCGTAATTATAAACTTATTGTTTTCAAAAACGATTCAAAATATTTTTCATTTTGACATAGGTATTGATATATTTTGGATATGGCTCAATTTTACCGGGGTAATCATCACATTAATTGTTGCTTATATAGTTTCGTATTTCACAAAAAATATATCTATTAAAAAAGCTCCCGTTTCTTACAAATTAAAGTTATCAGATTTTATGATTAAGGAAGTATATATCCTGTTAGCATTTTTTGTTATTATTCTTGTTTTTAGTTATTTAATACCTATAATTTTAAGCTAAATGTCTTTACAGCAAAAAAAATCAAGCCTTCTAAATAGCCTAAAAAAGGTTTACCCATCTGATATTGAAAAGATATGGGATGAAATCGTGAAATTGGTAAATTTTTATAAACCAAAGATTAGTAAAAAAGCGCATTCACTTTCAGAGAAAGATATTATATTAATAAGCTATGGAGACTCAATAAAGAAACCCGATGAACTACCACTGGAGAGTCTTAAAAATTTGTACACTCACAAATTCAGTGAATTTATTAATACTATACATATATTACCCTTTTACCCTTATACTTCAGATGATGGTTTTTCCGTAATAGATTATAAAAAAGTAAACCCAGAATTAGGAACTTGGGACAATATTCAAGATTTAAACAAACATGCCAATTTAATGTTTGATGCAGTAATCAATCATATATCACAAAAGTCAGATTGGTTTCAAAAATACTTACAAAACGATACAGATTTTCAAGATTACTTCATAGAGGTAGACCCGAATGCTGACCTAAGTGATGTGGTTCGACCTAGAGCTTTACCCTTACTCACCCCTTTTACCGATAAGGATAACAATAAAAAACATGTTTGGAGCACCTTTAGCGCAGATCAAATAGATATAAATTTTGCTAGCCCTAAAGTGTTTTTAGCTGTGCTTGATGTATTGCTTTTTTATATGCAGCAAGGAAGCAAATTAATACGCTTAGATGCCATTGCTTTTTTATGGAAAAAGATAGGCACCTCTTGTATTCATTTACCACAAACACATGAAATCATAAGAATATACAAAAGTATTCTTACCACGTTAGACCCTGATTTAGTGTTGATTACTGAAACAAATGTACCTCATCAAGAGAATATTTCTTATTTTGGAAATGGTACTGATGAAGCCGATATGATTTACAATTTTAGCTTATCACCATTATTAATATATAGCGTAAAAAAACAAGATGTAAGCAACCTTCATGAATTTGCCTCCTCTGTGAATTTGCCGAGCAATAAAGTTTGTTTTTTTAACTTCACCGCCAGCCATGATGGCGTAGGCGTTCGGCCATTAGAAGACATACTTACGCCAAATGAAATTAATGAATTAGTTCAACAAAGCAAAGACAACAATGGCTTTGTGTCCTATAAAAACAATCCTGACGGAAGTCAATCTCCTTATGAGCTTAATTGTAACTATTTTAATTTATTGAGTTCATCTACTACTGACACCCAAACTCGTGTCAATCGGTTTTTACTAACCCAAGCAGTTATGCTAAGTATGCCGGGAGTCCCCGGTATTTATATACATTCTTTATTGGGGTCTGAAAATGACCTGGAAGGGGTGAAAAAATCAGGTATTAAGAGAAGAATAAATAGAGAAAAATTAAATTTCGACACCTTATTAAATGAATTGTCTAATGAAAAATCTATCAGATATTTAATCTTTACACAATACAAAAAAATAATTGAGGGAAGAATAAAACATAGAGCATTTCATCCGTTTGGCAAAGCCGAATACTTCATTGAAAATAATGGTAATTTATGGATCATACATCGAACATATAAAAAATCTTCTCTTTGGGCAATTTTTAATTTTAGTGACACCGTTCAGAAATGTAAAGCAAAAGCAAAAGTAAAAAACAACCTTCTTTCAAATGTTTCAATTAAAAATGAAAATATTTGGGAATTATCAGCTTATTCTTTTAAATGGTACAATGAACACGATTAATAATGAAAATAATAATAGCACCCGATAAATTTAAGGGAAGTCTAAACGGTGAAGAGTTTAGTAAAATCGTTAAAAAACAAATACTAGACTTTGATCAAAAAATTGAAATTATTTCTATTCCCTTAGCTGATGGAGGAGACGGCACATTACAGATCTTATCAAAAATTTGGAATGTTAAAAAGAGACGTGTCAAGGTCACTGGACCTCTTTTTTATCCAACCAAAGCAACTTATTTACTTGGAAAAGAAAAGGCATTTATTGAAATGGCCGAAGCATCCGGGATGCGATTAATAAAAAAAGATGAATTAAATTGCAAAAAAACAACTTCACTTGGAACCGGACAGCTAATAATGGACGCTATTGAAAATGGAGCCAAAACAATTTACTTAGGACTTGGAGGAAGTGCTACAAACGATGGAGGAATAGGCATTTTACAAGCTTTTGGGTACAAATTTTTTGATGAAAAAAAAAATGAATTAGAGCCAATTGGAGAAAACCTGTCTAAAATTGTATCCCTAAGTCAAGAACATGTAAATCCTAAAGTTTTTTCTATTCAATTTATTATTCTAAGTGATGTTAAAAATGAGATGTACGGACCAAATGGAGCTGCTTTTTCCTATGCCAAACAAAAAGGGGCTACAGATGAAGAAATAATCGAATTAGACAAAGGCTTAAAAAATTGGGCAAACATTATTGAGGATAAATATAAAATAAATCCACAACATATCGAAGGGAGTGGTGCTGCGGGAGGAATAATTGCTGGTTTATGTGTTCTAAAAAAGATAAAAATTGAAAAAGGTGCTAAATACATTATGAAATTAGCTAAATGGGACAAACAAATTCAAAAAGCCGATTGGATAATTACCGGGGAAGGAAAATTTGATAAAACATCTTTTCAGGGCAAAGTAATTGGAGAGATATTAAAATCAATTGAAAATACAACTACGAAACTAGCTGTTTTTACAGGACATTCAGAAATAGAATATAGTAATTTAAATAAGAAAAATTTAAAATATCTTGGATGCCTATCTTCACTAGCACCTAGTTTGAATGAATCAATAAATAATCCTCATACATATCTATCAAAACTAATTGGTGATTTTATTGCTAAGCATCTTTGAAAAACATTTCCCGTCCAATGCTGCCGCACTATGTGTACCTTCACTAGCTTCCATAGCTTGTTCTACACCTCGTGCATTAGAATGGGATGAAAGTTTTAAAAACCAAAACGAGCCCAGCGGCCGAGCCATTAAAATGGTGCATGAGGATGCTTATGAGTAAATTATTTTGAAAAAACTTATCAATATTAAGTTGAACTTTTTATCGGATTAACTGATGTTGATCCTCAAAATCCAGACCCGCAAATGCAATGCTTTTGCTTGTAGTTTTATAAAAATCGTTTATTCATAAAAGCTCTGCCGGATCCTGTTTTTAGATACTTTTCAAAATGATAGGCTTTATATTTGTCTGTAAAATTGATCGTTATAATTATTGTTACGGGTAACCTGTTCTTTGTATACTTTACATAGCCCTTTTCGTGTCTTTTTAATCTCTTTGTTAAATTTGATGTACAACCGGTATATGTAGAACCATCATTACATCTTAACACATAAACTGTCCATTGTTCCATAGTATTTATTTTTCATAACTGAATCTGTCCGCCGAAGTTCATTTAAAAAAAAGCAAAAAACAGCTTACAATGTTTTTCAAATTTATAAATATATCCTTAAAAAGTGGATGTATCCACCGAAGCTCGCCATAAAAAATTGAAACCATAGTCTTTGTTGGAAAAAAGAATGCTCGCCTTCGCTCCTCACTATGTTCGGAGCTTCGGCGAGCGAAGGTGGAGCATATCGGATTCGAACCGATGGCCTCTACGCTGCCAGCGTAGCGCTCTAGCCAACTGAGCTAATGCCCCGCTTATTATGACAACTTCTTTAAATATACAAGCATTAGCGAAGTTGCCTGTCCGCCTTAGGCGGAAGCTAATGCCCCTTTTACACAACGAAGCTTTAGCAAAGTTGTGTTGAAATAAATTCCAAATAACAAATTCCAAACACTGACTATTGATTTGTTAAATTTGTCGTCTATTTAAGAACTTAATTGGAGAGTGCAAATATAATACAAAGGCTTGAATAATAGTATTTCTTACAAAGTAATTAACCGATTGGCTATTCCGGCAATCATTGCAGGGATTGCAGAACCTTTACTTTCTATTGCCGATACTGCCTTTGTAGGGCACTTGCCGGTACATGCAAAGGAATCACTCGCCGCTGCCGGCTTGGTAGGTGTGTTTTTGTCTATGCTGGTTTGGGTCTTAGGGCAAACTCGTAGCGCTATCTCAACAATTGTTTCTCAATATTACGGTGCTAAAGCCATTGACAAAATTAAAAACCTACCGGCACAAGCCATTTTTAGTGTAGTGATGCTTTCTATTATAATAATACTCGTAACATACCCTTTGGCTACTCAAATTTTTAAGCTCTATAATGCAGATACACTACTTTTAGAACTCAGTGTTCAATACTTTCATATTCGAATATTCGGCTTACCTTTTACGATGTTAACATTTGCCGTTTTTGGCACATTTACCGGTTTACAAAATACTGTCTACCCTATGATTATCGCCACTTCTGGTGCATTTTTGAACATTGTATTAGATTACTTCTTGATTTTTGGAATACCCGGTATGATATTCCCTTTGGGGCTAAAAGGGGCTGCCTATGCTAGTGTAATTGCCCAAATATTTATGAGTATACTCGCTATTTATTACTTGTATAAAAAAACCGAAATCCGGTTAAGAATAAACTTTCCTTTTCACCCCGAAATGAAAAATTTGATCCATATGGTTTTTCATTTATTTATCAGAACTATTGCGCTGAATATAGCTTTGTACTTCGGAAGTGCTTATGCCACAAAATATGGTAATGACAGCATCGCTGCCTATACAATTGCAATTAATATTTGGTTCTTTTTTGCTTTTTTTATTGATGGTTATTCCAATGCAGGAAACATTTTAGGAGGTAAACTCTACGGTGCCAAAGATTTTAAAAGTCTTTTACTTCTCGGCAAAAAACTCACCTATTACGGAATCGCATTAGGAACACTTTTAGCGTTTGTTTCTTTAATACTATATAAACCAATCGGTCAAATTTTTAGCAATGACTCAGCGGTGTTAAATACCTTTTACAGTATTTTTTGGTTTGTGTTAATCATGCAACCCATCAATGGAGTGGCGTTTATTTTTGATGGAATTTTTAAAGGTATGGGGTTTATGAAGTTTTTGCGAAACATGTTACTTATTGCCACATTTATTGGTTTTATTCCTTGCTTATTAATAGGCGATTAT
Source organism: Flavobacteriaceae bacterium (assembly GCA_024763365.1). GTDB lineage: Bacteria > Bacteroidota > Bacteroidia > Flavobacteriales > Flavobacteriaceae > DQTL01. The sequence goes on along the minus strand of JANTFO010000006.1, from coordinate 12,874 downwards.
TTTGGGTGGAAACTCTATGCTGTTTGGATCGCATTCATAGTGTGGATGAGTATCAGAGCCGGAATTTTGTTGTTTAAATTTAAGAGACTCCCCATTTTTAATTGATTAAGAAATCGTATTTTAGCTCTTTTGAAATTTAATTTTTAATTCTGTGGTGAAATATACTTTTTTGATTCTTACTCTTTTACATGCCATTTATTTTATGGCTCAAGATGTGGACCTATATTCAAAAGGTAAAAATGATAATTATAGCTTACCTAATATAGCTCCTGATATGACATATGAAGAATTTGAACTACTCTCTCAAAATGTACGAATGAAAGACATGATGTATGCATCTATTGTGCCGGGTTTTATGCATTTTAAAGCACAGGAGAACAAAAAAGCATACTGGTTATTAGGAGTTAGATCTGTAGCATTTTTGTCTATGGGAACTGTATTATTTGATATGAATGCTACTTACGGAAAAATTAATTTTTCAAATGTAGAAATTCAGGATAAAAAAGTATATCAAAATGTTTTTTACAGTGCTCTAGCACTTGCTAGCGCTACCTATTTATATGATATTATTCATGGAGAGTATATATTGAAGAAAAAGCAAGAAAAAATTAGATATAAATACAGTATTAAAGCAGGTCGAATACAAAGTAATTTAGAAAAAAATAGAATTTATCCTTTTTTGACATATTCTTTACAATTTTAAAAACAATGGAACAAGGCAGCCTCTATACACACACCACTAATGGCATAGGAACGATCGAATTTTATCATCCTGCCAGTAATTCATTACCAAGTAATTTATTGTCGCGAATGGTCGATGCTTTTGAGAAAATGAGTGATGATGATAAGGTAAAAGTGATCATCCTTAAAAGTGAAAAAGAAAAAACCTTTTGTGCCGGTGCATCCTTAGAAGAATTACTCGCCATTGACAATCCGAAAGATGGGGTGGCTTTCTTTTCAGGTTTTGGAAATGTCGTCAATGCGATGCGACATTGCAAAAAGCCAATTATTGGTAGAATTCAAGGTAAAGCTGTAGGAGGCGGTGTAGGTATTATTGCTGCTTGTGATTATGCCATGGCTACCGAAAAGGCTTCTGTTAAACTATCCGAAATCAGTATTGGGATAGGGCCTTTTGTGGTGGAACCGGCCATACGTCGTAAAATTGGTATGGCTGCTACTAGTGAACTGGCTTTAAATCCAGCCATGTGGCAAAACGCATACTGGGCCAAAGAAAAAGGCTTGTATGCGCGCGTATTTGACAACCTAAAGGATTTAGACAGAGAAATAGAAATACTATCTGAACAATTAGCTTCTTATGCTCCAGTTGCTGTACAAAACTTAAAAAAAGTCCTTTGGGAAGGAACAGAAGATTGGGATGAACTATTACCTCAAAGAGCACATATCTGTGGAAATTTAGTCCTTTCTGAAATCACTAAAAAAGCCTTAGAAAAATTTAGAAAATGAAGTTATTATACTTATTAAATATCGTCTTACAGCAAGACCCGGATTTTATCAAAGACAAAATTGAAAATGCTCCTGACAAAGCTTATGAAATAGGCGTTTTTATCGGCACATTATTGCCAATGATCCTTTTAATAGGTTTGGCTTATATGTTGTTTAAGTTTTTTAAAAACCGTAAAGACTAACTCAAATTTTTCAACATATCTTTAACAATGGCATCTGTATCATAAACATGTTGCCACTTCCACTCCTCACGAGCTAGTGAATCATCAATAGTTTGGGGCCAAGTGTCAGCAATGTTTTGTCTAAAATCAGGTTTGTATTCTATTTTGAAATCAGGTATTCGTTTTTGAATAGCAGTAGTCAATTTCTTAGGATCAAAACTTACCGCAGCAACATTATAGGCTACGTAAGTTTTAAAGGTTGGGCCATGCATTAAATCCAAAGTGGCTTTTAAAGCATCTTCCATATACATCATAGGCAACATGGTATCCTCTTTCAAGAAACAGGTATAACTACCTTTTTTAATCGCTTCATGGAAAATTTCCACCGCATAATCGGTAGTACCTCCACCAGGCATAGTCTTCCAACTTATAATACCCGGATAACGCAAAGTCCTTACATCCACATCAAATTTATCGTGATAATAATTACACCAACGCTCTCCGGCCAATTTACTTATACCATAAACTGTGGCAGGTTCTAATATGGTTTTTTGAGGTGTGTCTATGCGTGGCGTACTTTCACCAAATACAGCAATGGAACTAGGCCAAAATATCTTGCTGATAATACCTTTTTCGGCAAAATCTAACACATATAATAAGGCATTCATGTTGATATCCCATGCTTTCTTAGGTTGTTTTTCCGCAGTACCCGATAGCATGGCCGCCATAAGATAGACTGTCGTAATTTTATATTTATGTAAAACCACCAAAATTTCTGCTTTATCAGTAGCGTCTAAAAACTCAAAAGGGCCACCCTTCATTAATTCTGGGTTTCCCTCACGTATATCAGAAGCAATTACGTTGTCAGCACCATATTTTTTACGCAATTTCACGGTAAGTTCCGAACCTATTTGACCACAAGCGCCAATGACTAAAATCTTTTCTTGCATATCTTAAATTTTAGTAAACAAATTTACAAATTTAAAGGCTGTTATAATTATTTTTTTACTGAAAAATATAGAAATCTATTCATTGAATATTACTTATTTTTGTGACTTATACTTTGAAAAATGAACTGGCAACAATTACTTTCTTTAAAGAGATATGGGGATAGAACCACGCGCTACCGTATGCTGCAAGATGAAACAAGGCTTGGCTTTGAGGTAGATTATGACCGCATTATATTTTCAGACTACTTCCGCTCATTACAAAACAAAACGCAGGTAGTACCTTTTTCTAACAAGGATTTTGTACACACCCGATTAACTCACAGCCTCGAAGTAAGTGTTGTCGGCCGCTCTTTGGGTAGAATCGCCGGACAATCTATTTTGGAGAAACACCCCGACTTGCAAAAAGACGGTTACAAGTTTAACGATTTTGGGGCTATTGTGGCAGCGGCAGCATTGGCACATGATATAGGTAATCCACCCTTTGGACATAGCGGTGAAAAAGCCATCAGTGAGTATTTTGAAACAGGAAACGGACAGCAGTATCAAAAAATGATGAAGCCAGCTGAATGGCAAGATTTGACAAATTTTGAGGGAAATGCGAATGGATTTAGATTATTAACTCTAAATCGTGAAGGAGTTAACGGAGGCTTACGACTTTCTTATGCTACCCTGGGTGCTTTTATCAAATATCCTAAGCCTTCTTTACCAAAAGTGAAGCAACAGAATAAAGCTTTTAAAAAGTATGGCGTTTTTCAAAATGACCTCGAAGTTTTTAAAGATGTAGCTAAAAATTTGGACCTACGAAAAGTGGAGAATCATCCAGATGTATACTATCGTCATCCTTTGGCTTTTTTAGTAGAAGCTGCTGATGATATATGCTATTCCATCATAGATTTTGAGGATGGAATTAATATGGGGCTTATTCCAGAAGAAAAGGCTTTGGAATATTTATTAAATTTAGTACGGGAAAATCTAAAAACGGAAAAATACAACCAACTCAAATCACAAAAAGATCGTTTAGGCTATCTTCGTGCTTTGGCTATCCAATCTTTAATCAATGAGACAGTTTCAACTTTTTTAGCAAATGAGGAAGCTATTCTTAAAGGAGCTTACCCTTTCGCTTTACTGGAAAAAAGTAAATATAAAGCGCAATTAGAAGATATTATCGCCATCAGTATAGAAAAAATGTACCGAAGTTCAGAGGTGATAGAAAAAGAAATTCAGGGCTATCACATTATCCATAAACTACTGGATGTATATCTGACAGCTATTAACAATTCTTATGAGGGAAAAGATACTGCTTACGACCGTTTGATTTTAAATATGGTACCGGAAGAGGTGAAAACTAATGATAAAAGTCTTTATAACAGAACTCTAAACATTTGCTCTTATATTGCCGGTATGTCCGATCGCCAGGCCTTGAGTATTTATGACAAATTGAAATAAAAACAACTCATCAGATGACTTTGAGTCATCTGATGAGTTGTTTTTTAAACTCTTACCAACGGACAAGTCATACAATGTGAGCCTCCTCTACCCCTGGAAAGTTCTGTCGAAGGTAAAGTGATAATAGTTTTTTCGATTTTTTGAATGTCAAATGATTTTTCTTTGGCTTTTTCAAGAAGTACTGCTGCTGGTAAAATTTTATATCCTGCTTCTTGTAGGGCTTCTTCGGTTTTTGGATTCCTATCATAAATCAAAGCTACACCCGGCTTAACAGCCACTAAATTACAAGCGTCTGTCCATTGCTCTCGCTCTTGATAAGGATACATGCCCTTTCCACCAAAAATAAATTGCATGTCAGGGTTTATTTCCTGTAAAAACAATTCCTTTACAGATAAATAATCCTTTTTTTCTCCGGACTTTCGATATACACGTACCATAGAACCTACCCCATCGTAAATAATGGGTTTGAATACTACCATATCATTCTCATTTATTTGAGTGAAAACCGTATCTATATGCATATAATTACGCTCATTGGGTATTTCAATTTCTACCACATTTTCAATGATATCTCTTTCAAAAAGGTAATCTTTCAATAAATTAATAGCATGTTGAGAAGTTCTTTCACTATGCCCAATTAATAAATAGTCATTGTGTATCATCATCACATCTCCACCTTCCATGGAAACTGGTTTTCCTTTTCTTGAAGGTGGAAATAAGTCGACATTGTTCAAGTCAATTATTTTCTTTTGTTTTCTCGTCTCTAAAAACATCGGATGGGTATTGATGATGTATCGAGCTAAAATATTTTCTCTGTGCCTTGCTTCTTTATCTGCCTTGGTAATCAAAATATAGTCCTTGATGACTACTGCAATGTCCCTTGTAAAAATAAAATTGGGGATGGCATCAAAAAGATATGCATCTTCCTTTTCGCAGTAACCGGTGATGAGTAATTCGGTTAATCTTTTAGTGTTCATCTCCATCATCATGGGTTTTACCCTGGAAGGAAGTTCTTCAAAAACAATGATATCATTAATGAGCTTTTCGCGGTTTATTTGTGAATAATCTAAAGATTCTTCCAACATTATTTCTGTATCTATCACATTTTTTTCACCTACAAAAAGTTTCAAAACATCAATAAAAATCTCATGTTCATGTTGCATTAAAGGCAAATGAATAATGTCATCAAAAAGCAATTCCTCAGCTTTTTTGGGTGATATTCTGGATAATCCTTCATCCGGCCTATGGACAACTACTTTTTTTAAAGTAGCTATTTCAGAAAAAACGTTTAATGCCATACTCTTATGTGATTTTTTTTAACGTCGGCAAGGTAATAAACTTATTATATTTGCAGAAATTATGTTATAAGTACCAACTCTTGACATTTTAAAAATTATTCAAATATGTTAGAACTAGCCGGAATTGTCATCTTAGGAATCTTTGCACAATGGTCTGCGTGGCGATTAAAAATACCGGCTATTTTACCGCTTATATTGATTGGGTTGATCGTTGGGCCTTTTTCTACTTTTTTTACAGAAGATGGTAGTAAATGGATTGAACCTTTGTGGAATGGTGAAACCGGAATTTTCCCGGGAGAAAGGCTATTTAATTTTATCTCTCTGGCCATTGCTTTGATATTATTTGAAGGTGGTATGACTTTAAAAAAAGAGGAAATAAAAAATGTTGGGCCGGTTATTTATAAACTCATCACTTTAGGTTCCTTTATCACTTTTGCAGTGGCGGGTGTAGCCGCTCATTATATCATAGGACTTAATTGGGAAATGTCATTTTTATTCTCGGCATTGATCATTGTTACTGGTCCTACTGTTATTTCTCCCATACTGAGAAATTTGTCTATTAAAAAAGATATTTCTGCCATACTTAAATGGGAAGGAATATTAATAGATCCAATAGGTGCTTTGATAGCTGTTTTGGTTTTTGAATTTATCAGCGTAGGTAGTGCACATGGTACGCAATACACAAAAGAAGCCCTCCTCGAATTTGGAAAAATAGTTATCATAGGTACTTCCATCGGGTTTACGGCTGCTTATGCTTTTGCTCTAGCACTAAAACAAAAATGGATTCCTCATTATTTAATCAATGTCGTTGCGCTGGCAACTGTATTGGCTGTATTTGTTGTATCTGATCTTTTTGCTCATGAAAGTGGTTTGTTGGCTGTTGTGATGATGGGAATGGTATTGGGTAATATGAATATGGAAGCTTTAAAGGATGTTTTATATTTTAAAGAAGCTATCAGTATTTTATTAATTTCATTACTTTTTATTTTACTCTCCGCCAATATGAATATGTCAGATTTAGAATTGATTTTCAACTGGCAATCATTACTTTTATTTGGTATTGTAGTCTTATTGGTTAGGCCTTTTGGGGTATTTCTCAGCACAGCTAAGAGCAAATTAAAAGTCAATGAAAAAATATTTGTTAGTTGGGTTGGCCCCAGAGGAATTGTGGCCGCTGGTATTGCTTCTCTTTTTGGACTAAAGTTATCCATGCAGGGTGTTGAAGGTGCAGTTTATATCACGCCACTGGTTTTTATGATCGTATTAGGAACGGTTTTATTAAATGCCACAACAGCCAGAATTATGGCTAAAATAACTAAAGTATTATTGGAGAAATCAGAAGGTATACTAATTGTAGGTGCTTCCCCACCTTCAAGGCTCATCGCTAAATATTTACAAGATGAGGGTAGAAGTGTGGTGTTAATGGATAGTAATGCTAAGTCTGTAGAAATGGCTAAAAAAATGGATTTGGAAGCTATTGAATGTGATATTTATTCAGAAGATTTAGTAGAAGATATAGAATTGAGTGATATGGGCTATATTCTTGCTCTTACCGGAAGTAGCCGGATTAACGAGTATGCTATTGCAAAATTAAAACCATATTTTGGTGAAATGGGTGCTTTTAGGTTAATCAGTGCTGAAGAAATGCATGATCCTAATTCTTATCCCGAAGAAGGCCTCTTTTCACACACCGATGATTATATTAATATAAGTGAAGTGGTTAGAGATTTTCCTTACATAAATGAAATTAACATCAAATCAAAAGAGCATTATCAGGAAATCCTAAGTATCACTAAACAAGATATTAAGACTATTCCAATTTTTATTAAAGATTTAGATGGTGTGATTCACATCATTCCTTCTGCCAGTGAACGTGTCCCTGTCGAACCGGGGTATAAACTAGTTTATTTAGGTAAAAAACTAAATTCCTTAAACTAAAAAAACCACCCTAATTGGGCGGTTTCCATTATATAATTTTCTTTTCCAGAATATTATCTGCGTGCTCCTCTTGAATTGCTTTTGGAACTTCCTCTGCTCGAAGTTGATTTTCCTGTTGAGCTAACGTTTCTAGTTTTAGTGGTTCTTGCACCTGAGGATCTTTTTGAAGTGCTTCGTGAAACGGATTTCTTTGATGAATTTCCGCTTGATCTTTTCGACACATTGGGTTTAGAGGAAGTGCTGGAACTTGATCTTGAAACAGATTTTGTTTTTGGTTGCGAGCTTCTTGCACTCACACTTCTGGAACTAGTCGATTGTTTTCTTACAGGATTTTTAGTAGCCGTACTTTTTCTGTTTATTACAGTCCTACTTGTAGCTTTTGAACTTCTGGAGCTGTTTTGTGTACGAGCTTTGGGCGCTGTTCTTTGACTAGAACTTGTATTCCTTTTACTAATGACACTTCTACCTGTTGAAGCTTTTGACCCAGATGATCTTTCTGCTCTTACTGGATATGAGTTTGTTCTTTTGCTTGTAGTTTTTGATGCTACTCTTCGTGTATTATGTGTGCGTGAAGCACTCTTTACAAGTTTTGGGTTTCTATCATACCCTGTTCTACGGCTATATGTTCTTTGAGGGTGTTTTTTAGCATAATCATAACGTCTGTGTACTTTGTGTAAGTTAACCGCCACTGCACTTCTTCTATGGTGGACATAGTGATAAGTATGATGGACATTGATATGTCTGTGGATATGTGTATGATATACATTTACATGGAAAGGATGCCATAATCTATAATACATTGGATAATACCCCCAGTAATATACCGAACAATAGGGCCGGTAGTAAGGTCTCCAAAAAGTAGTATAAATGACGGGGCGATATACATACACCGGCTCTATGATATAATCAGGTCCGTACATATATACATCGCCTACTACTTGTACACTGACATCTCCATTATTATCTTTTTCTACTTCAATAGTAGCAACGTCTTGATATAAATCTTCCCCTATGACTGCTTGAATAGCAATAAGATGGGTATAATTCTCGGCGACTTCTACTACCCTCAAATAATCTACATACCCGTCTCTGTTAAGATCAAGGTTTGATATTTTTAAATCGGGATCGTTGAGATTTCTTTCAAAATCTTCTAAATCCTTGGCATCTCCGAAAATAGAAGCTACCATTTCCAAATCAAGATTATCACTTATATCTGGGTTTGTCGCTTTTACAGTTGTAACGTCTTGTGCGAAAAGTGCACCAAAACTTAAAAGTATTACTGCAAACATTGCAGTAATTTTTGTGTTTGTTAAAGATCTCATAAGGCTTCTATTTACGGTTTGTACTATTTTGATGGTTTTAAAATCTAATGGTTTAAAGCCCATCAAACGATTTCGTTTTGAAATCATTTTATTTTAATCATCAATTGTGCCAAAAATTATTTCTACAAACTTCAAAAACAAAAAAACCAGACATAATTGCCTGGTTATATGAATTATAAGGAAAGACCTAACAGGTTTTGAAAACCTGTTAGGTTAAAAACTATTGGCTCATTTCTGTAAAATACTTGAAAAAAAGTGGTATAGTTTCAATACCTTTTAGATAATTAAATACACCAAAATGCTCATTAGGTGAATGAATGGCATCGCTATCTAAACCAAATCCCATTAAAATCGTTTTGCTTTTCAATTCCTTTTCAAATAAAGCTACAATAGGAATACTACCACCACTTCGCTGTGGAATAGCCGGCACGCCAAATGTTTCAGTATAAGCTTTGTTGGCTGCTTTGTATCCTATATTATCAATTGGAGTAACATAGGCTTCGCCACCATGATGAGGTATCACTTTCACTTTGACAGATTTAGGTGCTATCTTTTCAAAATGATTGGTAAAGAGTTTTGTAATCTCATCTGAGTGCTGATTCGGGACAAGACGCATGGATATTTTGGCGTATGCCTTGGATGGGATAACCGTTTTGGCTCCTTCTCCGGTATAACCTCCCCAAATACCATTGACATCTAACGTGGGACGAATAGAAGCTCTTTCTAAGGTAGTAAATCCTTTTTCTCCATATACATCCTCAATATTCAAAGCTTTTTTATAGTCGTCTAAACTAAAGGGCGCTTTGGCCATTTCTTTACGTTCCTCATCGGTAGCTTCCAATACTTTATCATAAAATCCGGGAATAGTAATATGGTTATTTTCATCATGTAAAGAAGCGATCATCTTATTTAAAATATTGATGGGGTTGGCCACGGCACCACCATACAAACCGGAATGCAAGTCACGATTAGGGCCGGTTACTTCCACTTCTACATAACTCAATCCTCTTAATCCGGTAGTGATAGAAGGTTGCTGATTGCTGATCATGCCTGTGTCAGAAATCAGGATGACATCATTTTTTAATTTCTCCTGATTACGTCTTACGAACCAATCTAAACTTGATGATCCCACTTCTTCTTCCCCCTCAATCATAAACTTAACATTACAAGGTAAATTACCGGTTTCTGTCATAAATTCCAATGCTTTTACGTGCATATAGAATTGGCCTTTATCATCACAAGAACCGCGGGCATAAATAGCCCCGTCAGGGTGAATATCCGTTTTCTTGATGATCGGTTCAAAAGCGGGAGAGTCCCACAATTCAATTGGATCGGCAGGTTGTACATCATAATGTCCATAGATTAAAACGGTAGGTAAAGAAGGGTCGATAATTTTTTCTCCATACACAATGGGGTTGCCGGGTGTTTCACAGGTTTCCACTTTATCACAACCGGCTTTTTCAAGAGCCGTTTTGGTCGCTTCGGCCATTTTGATCATATCCTCTTTATGATTGGGATCAGCACTGACGGAAGGTATTTTTAAAATATCGAAAAGTTCATCGAGAAAGCGTTGCTTATTTACTGAAATATAGTTTTGAATATTCATCGGTCTTAAATTTTAAAAGGAGCGTAAAGTTACGAAGATAATTTAGTATCTTGTAGTCAATTATTTTAAATCTATTCTAAAATTTAGACATTATGTATTTAGAATTATTAGAAAACCATCCCCAAGAACAAAAGAATAAAAAACCTTTGCTTTTTATTCATGGTATGTGGCATGCAGCTTGGTGTTATAACGAGTATTTTTTGCCGGAATTGGAAAAGCAAAACATCAAAGCTTATGCCTTGAGTTTGTCCAATCACGGAAAAAGCGATAAACTAAAAAACATTAACTTTTTAAGCATCAAACAATATGTCAAAGATGTAGAAAGAGTGATCGTTGAGATTGGCCAAGAACCTCTTTTAGTAGGGCATTCAATGGGAGGATTTGTCGTGCAAAAATTTCTGGAAAAACACTCATATATAAAAGCTATTCTCCTGGCTCCTGTCCCGCCTTATGGTATTTGGGATGCTACTTTTAAGGTAATTAAGCATTACCCTTTGAGTTTTCTAATGGCTAATCTTACACTAAACCTAAAAAGAATTATCTCAAACAAAAAGCTATTTAAAAAGCTGATGTTTACTACTGATTACCCATTTGGAGACATTGCTCCTTTTTATAAGCAATTGGACAATGAATCTTTTGGGGCTTATCTGGGTATGCTGGGTTTTAATCTTGTAAATACCAAAAATATCCATACAGAAATAGTTTTAATCGGTGGAGAAAAAGATGGAAGCGTTTCTTTAAAACAATTGAACAAAACCGCCAAAAAATACGAAACCAAACCCATTATTATCAAAAATGCCGGCCATGACTTGATGTTGGTCAAAGAATGGCGAGAGGTGTTGGAAGTGATTGTGAAAAATATTTAATTATCAATAATATTTCTTAATCCGCTTCCATATTTCATTAACAATTTTGAGTCTGAAGGTTTTATATTTAATAATATTGATATGATAACCCCTATGGCCGTCAATACAAGTATAATTTATTAGATATCTATAAGGTATTTTGATCGTTTTCCCTAACAAGATTTTATATATCTCAATTTTTTCCTCATGAAAACTAATTGAAATCCATTTATTTACTAAAAATGCAAAACCTATAATTAAGTAAAGGATGGTTATAAGAAAGCCTATCAAAGTGATTTTTTGTGGTGCTTCAAAGTTAAATAACAAATAGGTAATTATTGCGAAAGGAAAAAGAGAGATAAAAAAGTATAATACTAAATATGTTGAATTACCTTGATATATAATTTTATCATTCATTTTAAAACAGCTTTGATACAATTTTATTAACTTCCTCCAAAAACCTTTCATCTTCCTCCGAAAAAGCGTCGAAAATATGTGAATCTATATCTATCTGGCCTATGTTTTTTCTATTGACAAAAAGTGGCACTACCAACTCTGATTTTACGTCAATACTACAGGCGATATAATTGTCCTGAGCTGCGACATCGGGTACTAAAAAATTAGTGTTACTAAGGGCCACTTGTCCACAAATACCTTTTCCAAATGGAATTACGGTATGGTCTGTTGGGTCTCCAGCATGGGGGCCTAAATGTAAAGTTTGGTTGGTGTGATCGGCAAAGTAAAAACCAACCCAATCGTAGTGGGGAATGTTATTTTTTAGATAATCACAAATGCTTTGAAGAGTAACCTCCTTTGACTGCGATCCAGATACCAATTCTCTAATTTTCTCAATATGTAAATCGTAATTTTTCATACTATTCTTTTCGCAACATCCCAATATGGGGTATGCCATCTTCCAGATAAGGTTCGCCTATTTGTTTAAAACCAAAACTTTCATAGAAATTCTTTAAATATTGCTGCGCACTGATACGGATTTCTTTAGCCAAACCTAATTCTTGCATTTTTTCGATGGTTTTTTGCATTAAAGTTTGTCCTAAACCACTCCCTCTGTATTTTTTTTGGATAACCACACGGCCAATAGCCGGTTCCTGAAAATAATCTCCGGCATAAAAAATACGTGTATAAGCTATGGCCTCTCCTTCATCCATAGCAAAAACATGCAAGGCTTTTTGATCTTTATTATCCACATCCTGATAGGGACAATCTTGCTCCACAACAAAAACCTCCGCCCGCAGGCGAAGGATCTTATATAATTCGTCTTTTGTGAGTTGGTCGTATGATTTATACTGCCATTGCAATTTAAGCGTGTTTTGTGGCCAACGACTCTATAAAAGGTTTCATTTTATCAAAGACTTCCAGTGTCTCTTCCACTTCTTTCATGGTATGGGCAGCTGTAGGGATGATACGTAAGATGATCATGCCTTTTGGAATCACGGGATAAACTACCATGGAAGTAAATACGCCGTATTTTTCACGCATTTCTTCTACAATATTACGGGCATCCTCAATACTTCCTTTTAAGTAAACCGGTGTAACGGCTGAGTTGGTAGAACCTATCTCATAACCCAAGTCTGTCAAACCTTTTTGTAAGGCTCTAACGATCGTCCAAAGTTTGTCTTTCTGAGCAGAGGATTCCCGTATCAAACTCAATTTGTACAAGGCTCCTTCTACCATGGGCATGGGTAAGGATTTGGCAAAAATCTGTGAGCGCATAGTGTATTGTAAGTGTAAGATCACTTCTTTGGTAGAAGCTACAAAAGCACCTATGCTCGCAAAACTCTTGGCAAAAGTGGCAAAGTAAACGTCTATCTCATCTTGTACAC